>NZ_JBHYFM010000001.1:529538-604979 GCF_051859525.1 Roseinatronobacter sp.
TGGTTCTCCTCGGGCCTCTGGCCCATCGGGACGCTGGGCTGGCCGGAGCAGACAGACGAGCTGAAACGCTTTTTCCCCACCAGCGTCCTTATCACAGGACAGGATATTCTGTTCTTCTGGGTCGCGCGCATGATGATGATGCAACTGGCGGTGGTGGATGAGGTTCCCTTCCACCACGTCTATCTGCATGGGCTGGTGCGCGATGCCAAGGGCAAGAAGATGTCCAAATCCCTTGGGAATGTCGTTGATCCGCTGGAAATCATTGATGAATATGGCGCGGATGCGCTGCGCTTTACCAATGCGGCCATGGCCAGCATGGGCGGCGTGTTGAAGCTGGATACAAGCCGCATTGCGGGCTACCGCAACTTTACCACCAAGCTGTGGAATGCCTGCCGCTTTGCCGAAATGAACGGGGTTTGGGAAAACCACAGCACACAGGCGACCCCGCCACAGGCGCAGGCCACAGTGAACCGCTGGATCATGGGCGAAACGGCCAAAGTGCGCGAAACCGTTGATGCGGCGCTGGCGGATTACCGGTTCAATGATGCCGCCAATGCGCTTTATGCCTTCGTCTGGGGCAAGGTGTGCGACTGGTATGTCGAATTCGCAAAGCCGCTGTTTGACGGCGATCAGGCACAGGAAACCCGCGCGACAATGGCATGGGTGCTGGATCAGTGCATGATCCTGCTGCACCCGATCATGCCCTTCATCACAGAAGAATTGTGGCACCTGACAGGGGCGCGTGACAAGATCTGTGCACATGCCGACTGGCCGGAGTACGGCGCGGAACTGGTCGATGCGGGCGCCATGCGTGAAATGA
Organism: Roseinatronobacter sp.; assembly: GCF_051859525.1. Lineage (NCBI taxonomy): Bacteria > Pseudomonadati > Pseudomonadota > Alphaproteobacteria > Rhodobacterales > Paracoccaceae > Roseinatronobacter > Roseinatronobacter sp. Next base: position 530,359 of record NZ_JBHYFM010000001.1, read on the forward strand.
ACTGGGTTATCGGGTTGATCGAAACCATCCGGTCCGCGCGCCAGCAACTGCGGGTGCCGGTAGGGCTGAAGCTGAACATGGTGCAACTGGAATTGAGCGCGGAGGGGCAGGCGGCCTTGGCGCGCAACATGGCGCTGGTGTCCAAGCTGGCGCGCATTGCATCATTGGAACAGGTGGATGCGCTGCCCAAAGGGTCCATTACCGTGGCGGTCGAAGGGGGCACGTTCGGCCTGCCGCTGGAAGGGGTGATTGATATTGCCGCCGAGAAGGACCGGCTGCAAAAGACCCAAGCCAAGGCCGAGAAAGAACGCGCGGGCATTGAGGGGCGTTTGAACAACGCCAAGTTCGTGGCCAGCGCGCCGGAAGACGTGGTGAGCGAGGCGCGCGAGAAATCCGCCCTGCTGGCCGATGAGATCGACCGCCTTGGCCGCGCATTGGCGCAGTTGCAGAAGATCGGCTGAGTGATTGTCGGGGCAGAGGGCTGGCCTAGCCCTCTGCTTCTTCGGCTGGAACAGGTCCGCGCCCGTCCTCGGACGGGGGGAAAGGGGTGGTGTTTTCAGCGTCAAACAGGCTGCCCAACCGTTCAACTGCGCCCAGCAGCATGGTCTGTTCCCAGCTTTCCAATTTCCGAAACCGTGTCGTAAACCGTTCATGCAACGGGTCGGGCGTCTGGTCTAGCAGCGCGCGCCCCGTATCTGTCAGGATAACCCAGATCGCGCGCCGGTCTGAATGCCTGCGTTCGCGCCGGACCAGCCCACGCAGTTCCAGTTTGTCGATCTGGGTGGAAATCGTGGCCTGACCAACGCCAAGCGCGCGCGCAATGTCGCGCGGCATTTCCTGCCCGTTTCTGGCCAGAGTATACAGCACAAGCAGTTGCGCCTGCGACAGGTTGGACGCGCGCGCCATCGCACGCGCATTACCTTCCAGCGCGTGCATGATCCTGCGCAGTGCAATCAGCGTTTCAGAAGAACGGTCGGTCACGTTAGCCTTGCATATTTGGAATGGGTAGGCAGGCACATTGCCGTGCAGGGCGCGCAAGATCAAGGGCCTTCTGATCAAGCTGGTTGGCGGGCGACGTGAAAACTGCTTTGGTAGGCAAATTATTTTGCTAGCGAAGCATTTTTCTGAAAAAACAGTGGATTTTTTGTGATTTATGAATTTAAATAATTGAAAAAAATAATAAAAATAGTCAACCATGAGAAAAAACTTCTTAAGGTTGAAAAATAAGTTAGGGTCGTTATATATCGTCACTCAAAGGAAACGACCAGAAAATGAGCACATGTCGAAAGAAAACCTGAAAGTTGTAAGCCCGACCGCCGATTTGTTGCACCTGCGCAAGCCATGCAAGGAAGACGGGTCCGAGGTTTGGAAGCTGGTTGCGGCTTGTCCGCCCCTGGATCAGAATTCGATGTATATGAACCTGGTCCAGTGCGATCATTTCGCCGAAACCTGCGTTCTGGCCGAACGTGATGGTCAAGTTCTGGGTTGGATTTCCGGCCATATCCCTCCTGACCAGCCCGATACAATATTTGTTTGGCAAGTTGCCGTGCACAGCGATGCGCGCGGTCTGGGTCTGGGCAAGCGGATGCTGTCCGCGCTTCTGAACCGTCCTGCCTGCGCAGAGGTTGTTGCATTGGAAACGACGATCACCAAAAGCAACGCGGCCTCATGGGGCTTGTTCCGCAGTTTCGCGCGTGATTTGGGCGGGCGCCTGTCCGATGCCCCGCATTTTGACCGCGACAGTCATCTGGACGGGCAGCACGCGACCGAACATCTGGTGACAATCAGCCTGCCACGCAAGGCATTGCGCATCGCGGCCTAAGGCCAGCGCGCGCAGCACTTCATTCATTTATCGAAAGGCCAAAAGCCATGACACACGGTTCCAAGACCGACATTTATTCACGCCGCGAATCGCAGGCGCGCAGCTATTGCCGCGCCTTTCCGGTGACATTTACCAAAGCGCAGAACGCGACCCTGACTGATTCCGACGGCCGCAGCTACACCGACTTTCTGGCGGGCTGTTCGTCGTTGAATTACGGGCATAATGACGCCGATATGAAAGCCGCGCTGCTGGATCATATCGGCCGCGATGGGGTGACCCATGGTCTGGACATGCACACAGACGCGAAGGCAGACTTTCTGGACGCGTTCGAGCGTCTGGTGCTGGAACCGCGCGGCATGGATTACAAGTTCATGTTCACTGGCCCCACAGGTACCAACGCGGTCGAGGCGGCGATGAAGCTGGCACGCAAGACCACAGGGCGTGAAACGATTATCGCGTTCACCAACGGCTTCCACGGCATGACCATGGGCGCGCTGGCTGCGACCGGCAATGCCGGCAAGCGGGCGGGCGCGGGCATGTCCCTGTCGGGCGTGATACGCATGCCCTATGAAGGGGCGATGGACGGTGTTGATTCGCTGGCGATGATCCGCGCGATGCTGGAAAACCCCTCCAGCGGGATTGATGCGCCTGCGGCGTTCCTGATTGAACCTGTTCAGGGCGAGGGTGGTCTGAACGCGGCCAGCACCGAATTCCTGAAAGGCCTGCAAACGCTGGCGCGCGAACATGGCGCGCTGGTCATCATGGATGACATTCAGGCTGGGATCGGACGCACCGGCCCGTTTTTCAGCTTCGAGGGGATGGGCATTCAGCCGGACCTTATTCCGCTGGCGAAATCGCTGTCGGGAATGGGCCTGCCATTTGCTGGCCTGCTGATCCGACCGGATCTGGATGTGTGGAAACCCGCCGAACATAACGGCACTTTCCGTGGCAACAACCATGCCTTTGTAACCGCGCGTGTCGCATTGGAGAAATTCTGGTCAAATGATGCTTTCCAGCGCCAAACCGAGGCGAAATCAGCCTTCCTGACCGAACGCCTGCGCGAAATTGCCGCCAATGTTCCGGGTGCGACCCTGAAAGGGCGCGGCATGATGCAAGGCATTGATGTGGGCAGTGGCGATATGGCCGCCGCGATCTGTGCGACCTGCTTCGAGCATGGCTTGATCATCGAGACATCGGGCGCACATGACGAGGTGGTGAAGGTGCTGGCCCCCCTGACCATTCCGCAGGATCAATTTGCGGCCGGACTTGATATTCTGGAAAATGCCGTCAAGGCGCAAACCAGTCAGAAAATTGCAGCGGAGTAAGCAAGCATGATCATTCGTGACTTTCACCAAGAAAAGAAAACCGACCGGCGCGTAGGTGCGCAGCAATGGGAGTCGGTTCGTCTGCTGCTGGCGGATGACGGGATGGGGTTTTCGTTCCACATCACCACCATCGCGGCAGGCAGTGAACATACCTTCCACTACAAGAACCACTTTGAAAGTGTGTATTGCATTTCGGGTGAAGGCAGCATCGAGGATCTTGCCACCGGCAAGGTGCACGAGCTGCGCCCCGGTGTGATGTATGCACTTGACCAGCATGACAAGCACACATTGCGCTGCAAGACCGAAATGGTCTTTGCCTGCTGCTTCAACCCGCCTGTGACAGGCAAGGAAGTGCACCGCGAAGACGGATCTTACGCGCTGGAAAATTCCTGAACCAAAGGCGGGCAGGGGTGAAAAGCCACCTGCCCAAATTCCCATGACTCACACTGTTGAGAAAATCGGCGGCACATGCATGAGCCGCGCCCGCGAATTGCTTGATACACTGTATGTCGGCGACCGCGACCAAGGTGCAATCTATAACCGCGTTTTTGTCGTGTCCGCATTCGGCGGCATAACCAACATGCTGCTGGAACATAAAAAGACCGGATCGCCCGGTGTCTATGCCCGTTTTGCCAATGATGACAGTGGCGCGGGCTGGGGGGATGCATTGCGCGATACTGCTGCGCGTATGTGCGAAATCCATGGCGAGATTCTGGACCATGACGGCGACCGCGAACGCGCCGATGCCTTCGTGCGGGACCGCATTGAAGGGGCGCGCGCCTGCCTGCTGGATTTGCAGCGCCTTGGATCATACGGGCATTTCCGCATTGACCAGCAGATGCAGACCGTGCGCGAACTTCTGTCCGGTATGGGAGAGGCGCATTCCGCCTTCGTCACTGCCTTGCTGCTGCAACGTCACGGCGTGAATGCACGCTTTGTCGACCTGTCGGGCTGGCGCGATGACAGCAACCCCGATCTGGCTATGCGGTTGAATAACGCGATGGAAGGCATTGATCTTGCATCAGAACTTCCTATTGTGACCGGCTATGCCCATTGCGCGGAAGGGCTGATGCGCGAATATGATCGCGGCTATTCCGAAGTGGTGTTTGCCCATCTGGCGGCCCAGTCCGGCGCGTCAGAGGCGATTATCCATAAGGAATTTCACCTGTCATCAGCAGACCCCAAGATTGTGGGCGAAGAAAATACCCGCAAGATTGGTCGCACCAGCTATGACGTGGCCGACCAGTTGTCGAACCTTGGCATGGAAGCCATCCACCCGAACGCTGCCCGCGTGCTGCGCCGCGCGGATGTGCCCTTGCGTGTGAAACATGCGTTTGAACCCGAAGATCCCGGCACGCTGATCGGGCCTGACGGGGGCAGCGCAGGCCGCGTTGAAATGGTGACCGGCCTTGGTGTGCATGCGTTTGAAGTGCATGAACCCGACATGGTCGGCGTCAAGGGCTATGACGCGTGCATTCTGGATGCCTTGGCACGTCATAACATCTGGATCGTCTCCAAGCATTCCAACGCCAACACGATCACGCATTATCTTAGCGGGTCGCTGAAGGCTATTCGCCGTGTGGAACGCGATATCCTGAAAACCTATCCCAATGCCGAAGTGACGGTGCGGCCGCTGGCCATGGTGTCGGTTATCGGGTCCGATCTAAGCGCGATTTCCGTGCTGGCGCGCGGTCTGACCGCGCTGGAGGATGTGGGCATCAAGGCACTGGCGGCCCAACAGGGCCTGCGCCGCGTAGAAGTGCAATTCCTGCTGCCGCGCGAGGCCAAGGATGAAGCCATCAAGGTTTTGCACCACGCCATGGTCACCGAGGCAGAAGATACATCCGCCAAGGTTGCCGCGCCGCGCAAGGCTGCCTGAACACCAGTGAAATAAATGCTGCAAAAAAGCCCGCAACGATCCTGTTGCGGGCTTTTTCCTGCTATCCCTTGCGGTCAGGGCCGAAAACGGCGTCCTGCAATTTGGCGACATTGGCCACCAGTCGCGGCAGGCGGCGGATGATCTTGCGGATTTCCAGCTGCGTTTCCAGCTTGGTCGCCGGATCGCCCAGCACGGCGCGCCCTGCGGGGACATTCGTGAAAACGCGGCTGGCCCCCCCGACTATCGCATCATCGCCCACAAAAATATTGTCATTCACCGCAACCTTGCCGGCCAGCAGGACACGGTTGCCAATGCGCGCGGACCCTGCAACCCCTGCCATACCGCACATCATGCAATCCTCGCCCATCTGGACATTATGGCCGATCTGGCAGACCGAATCTATTTTGGTGCCTGACCCGATGACCGTGTCGCGGATGGTGCCGCGGTCGATGGACGAATTCGCGCCCAGTTCGACATCATCGCCAATGCGAACGGCCCCCAATGACTGGATGCGGTGCCATTTTTGCGCGCGCACCTGCCGTTCGCCTGACAGGCTTGCGCGCACATCTTCTGCGCCGGACGGCTCTGGCGTCACGAAACTGAACCCGCAACCGCCCACAACGCAGTTCGGCTGGCCGATAAATCGCGCGCCAATGACAACACGCGCGCCAATGCGCGCACCTGCATGCAATATCACATCGGCACCAATCACCGCATCCTCGCCCACAGTAACATTCGGGGCAATGCGGGCATTGGGGCCGATGACGGCGCGTGCGCCAATGCTGGTAAACGGGCCAATGCAGGCCCCGTCGGCCACCTGTGCTGTGGCATGAATAAACGATTGCGGGTGAATGCCGGTGCCGAAATCATAACCGGGGTCCAGCAATTCCGAAACGCCTGCCATGGCCCAGCGGGGGCGGGGCGCGAAAATCGCGGCTTTCAGGCCCATGGCCTGCCAGTCTGCACCGTCCCATAGAATTGCCGCCTGTGCCTGCCCCTGCGCCAGTCCGGCGGCATATTTGGGGTCCATTGCCATGGCCAGCGCGTCCGGCCCTGCCTGTGCGGGTTCGGCCGCACGGGTGATCGTCAGATCAAGCACCCCTTCGGCGCGCAGCCCCAGTGCCTTGGCCAGTTCTGCAATGGTATGGGACATAAACGACACTCCGCATGGTTGATCCAGCCCCTTGCATATCGAAACCGTGCAACGGGGGCCAGCCCCGTGCGCGTCCTGCGCATGCATCGTGGGGCTTGCCCTGAGGGCCGATTCCTGACAGGTGAATGGCACGAAAGGAACCCGTCATGCCCGATACCCCTGTTCCCCCGCCGGAGAAACCCAAACGCCCGCAGCAGGTTTTTACATTGCTGGTCGAACTGGGGCATATGCCCGGCGACAAACTGCCCAAGGGGGCAACCGGTGCGGGGCTTCTGGTCTATGCCACCGGCGTGGACGAGGCAGAGGCCGTGCGCGAAACGGTTGCCGTGCTCAAGCAGGCCGATCTGCGGCCGCTGGATGTGACAAGCTATGGCACATTGGACGAACGCCTTGCCGCGGGCGATGAGGTGCCACAGGAAGAACGCGATCTTATGGCGCGCGCATTGGCTGAAAATGCCGTGATTGTCGCGCAGAAAACATGGTTCAGCGATGCGGATGAAAATGACTGATACAGTTTGCCCTGTTGCCCTGACGCAAGCGCTGGTGCGCTGCCCGTCCATTACCCCCGAAGAAGGCGGCGCGCTACAATTGCTGCAATCCCTGCTGGAGGGGGCAGGGTTCACTTGTGTCCGAGTGGACCGCAACGGCACCCCCAATCTGTTCGCGCGCTGGGGCGCACGGGGGCACGCGCGCAGCCTTGGGTTTAACGGGCACACGGATGTCGTGCCACTGGGCAACCCCGATGACTGGACCCGCGCGCCGTTCGGCGGCGAAAGTGACGCAGGCCGCATTTGGGGGCGGGGCGCATGTGACATGAAATCGGGTGTTGCGGCCTTTGTGGCGGCGGCGGTTGATTTCGTGCGCACCACACCGCCCGACGGGGCCGTGATCCTGACAATCACCGGCGATGAAGAAGGGCCAAGTCAGGACGGCACTGTGGCCCTTCTGGACTGGATGGCCCCGCGCGGAGAGGCGATGTCGGCCTGTATCGTGGGCGAACCCACCTGTCCGAACACCATGGGCGAGATGATCAAGATCGGGCGGCGCGGGTCGCTGACGGCGCATGTGGTGGCGCGCGGGCGGCAGGGGCATGCAGCCTATCCACACCGCGCGGCCAATCCGTTACCGGTTCTGGTGCGCTATCTGGACCGGCTGGCCCGCCATGAACTGGACCGTGGAACGGACCATTTCGACGCGTCCACGCTGGCGCTGACCACCATCGATGTGGGCAATCCCGCATCGAATGTGATCCCGGCGCAAGGGCGTGCAACGCTGAACATCCGGTTTAACGACCTGCACACAGGCGCAAGCCTGTCGGACTGGTTGCGCGATGTCGCGCAAGAAGTCGCTGCCGGAACTGATGTGGCGCTGGATCTGGACTTCCATATTTCCGGCGAAAGTTTCCTGACCCCGCCGGGGCCGCTGTCCGATCTGGTGACACAGGCTGTGACAGACGAATGCGGGGTTGTGCCTGTGCTGTCGACATCGGGCGGCACGTCGGATGCGCGGTTCATCAAGGACCATTGCCCTGTGGTGGAATTCGGACTGGTGGGAACATCCATGCATCAGGTGGATGAATATGCCGAGATTGACCAGATACACCAGCTAAAAGCCGTTTATGGCCGTATCCTGCGGGGGTATTTCGCATGACATTGTCCATTGCCCTGACGGAAGACATTGCCACCTGCCACGCCTTGCGCCGTGCTGTGTTCATTGAGGAACAGGGCGTTTCCGTGATTGAGGAAGTGGACGGGCGCGACAATGATGCGTTGCATATTCTGGCGCATAAGGACGGGCAGGCGGTTGGCTGCGCGCGTTTGCTGGTGCATGGGGCAACCGGCAAGATCGGTCGCGTGTGTGTGCTGGCGCAGATGCGCGGGCAGGGGATTGGCGTTGCGCTGATCGAGGCCGCGCTGGACTGCCTGCGCCAGATCGACGGGGTCACACAGGCCAGACTGGGGGCGCAGACCCATGCCATCGGGTTTTATGAACGGCTGGGGTTTAGCGTGACAGGACCGGAATATCTGGATGCGGGGATTGCGCATCGGGATATGGTGCGGCCAGTGTGACCGGAATGCGCCGTGACGGCACTGATGGCGCATGCTAAGGAACGCGCATGATGTGCTTTTTCCCAACGCTTGCCCCGCGCCCGTTCCGCCCCGCCCGCCCAACCCCGGCAGGGGGTCCACCCCTGCCTTGCGCAACGCGCGCGGGCCAACCTGAATGCAGGGGGGTTGCATGAAACAGCTTCCCAGTCTGGACCAGTTGCGCGCATGGATCGCGGAAAATCCCGCCGCCAGCAAACGCGACATTGCCAAAGCCTTCGGGATCAAGGGCGGCGCCAAGATCGACCTGAAAGCCATGCTGCGCGAGTTGGAGGGCGAGGGCGTTCTGCCGCGTCGCCGGTCCAAAGGTGGCACGGGCGCGCTGCCGCCTGTCACGGTGCTGGAAATTCTGGCCCCTGATGCGCAGGGCGATTTGTTCGCGCGCGCGGTCGAATGGCGCAGCGAAGGCCCTGCGCCGCGCATCCTGTTCCTGACCCGCAGCGATGACCCCGCCCTTGGCGAAGGGGATCGCGTGCTGGCCCGGATCGAGGCTATTCGCGGCCCCGATTATGACTATCAGGCCCGCCTGATGCGCAAGATCGGCACCAACCCCACGCGTATTCTGGGCGTGTTTCGCGCATCGGCCGAAGGTGGGCGTGTTGTGCCCATCGACAAGGGCGCGGACCGTGACTGGCGCGTGTCTGCCCATGACGCTGAAGGCGCGCAGGATGGCGAGTTGGTCCACGCCGAGCCACTGGGCAAGGGCCGCTTTGGACCGCCTGCCGCGCGCATCATCGCGCGTCTGGGCGACCCGACCGCCCCCAAGGCCGTGTCACTGATTGCCATTCATCAGCATGGTATCCGCGATGCATTCCCCGATGCCGTGATCGCCGAGGCTGACCGCGCCGAACCGGCTGGATTGTCTGGCCGTAGGGACCTGCGCGATCTGGATTTGATGACCATCGACCCGTGGGATGCGCGCGACCATGATGACGCGATCATGGCCAGCGCCGACCCCGACCCCGAAAACGCGGGCGGGTTCATCCTGTGGGTGGCCATCGCAGATGTCGCGGCCTATGTGCGCCCCGGATCTGAACTGGACCATGAGGCGCGCAGGCGCGGCAATTCCACATATTTCCCCGACCGTGTTGTGCCCATGCTGCCCGATATCCTGTCAGGCGATCTGTGTTCGCTGCATGAAGGGGTGGACCGGCCCTGTATGGCGCTGCGCATGGTGATTGACGCGGATGGCAATAAGCTGACGCATGATTTTCACCGCGCGATGATGCGGTCGCGCGCGTCGCTGACCTATGAACAGGCACAGGCGGCGGATGACGGGCAGTTGGACGACGCCACAGCCCCACTGGCGGAGGGGTTGCGCGATCTGTTCGCCGCCTACCGCGCGCTGCGCCGTGCCCGTGACCGCCGCCAGCCGCTGGATATTGACCTGCCCGAACGCCAGATTGTCCTGTCGGACGAAGGGCGCGTCACCTCGGTTGCGTTCAAGGAAAGGTTCGATGCCCACAGGCTGGTCGAGGATTTCATGGTCCTTGCCAATGTTGCTGCCGCCGAGACCCTGCGCGAAAAAGGGTCCGCGCTGCTGTACCGTGTGCATGAGGAACCCAGCCCCGAGAAAATGGAATCACTGCGCGAACTGGCGCGTGAATCCGGTTTTGCACTGGCCAAGGGGCAGGTGCTGAAAACCCGCCATTTCAACCAGTTGCTGGCGCAGGCCGAAGGCACCGAATTTGACGAATTGATCAACATGGCCACCCTGCGGTCCATGACGCAGGCCTATTACAACGCCCAGAATTTCGGGCATTTCGGGCTGGCCTTGCGCGAATACGCGCATTTCACATCGCCCATCCGGCGCTATGCGGATCTGATTGTGCATCGGGCGTTGATCAGCGCACATCGCTGGGGTGATGACGGGCTGACGCAATGGGATCTGGACCATCTGGACGAAACGGCAAAATCCATTTCAGAGGCCGAGCGCCGCTCCATGGCGGCGGAACGCGACACGGCCGACCGCTATCTGGCGGCATTTCTGGCCGAACGGGTTGGCGCGGAATTTACTGGCCGTGTGTCTGGCGTTGCGCGCTTCGGGGTGTTTGTAAAACTTGATGAGACTGGCGCAGACGGTCTGGTGCCCATTCGTGCCATCGGTGACGAATATTTCCGCCACGATCCGGAGGCGCAGGTGCTGGAAGGGGAACGCACGGGGTTTCGGATTGGTCTGGGCCAGCGCGTCAAGGTCAAGCTGGCCGAGGCAGAGCCTGTGACCGGCGGGCTGGCGCTGGAGTTGCTGGAGGTCGAGGGCGAAGCGCCCGCGCGCAACCCGCGTGGCCGTCATGGCCGTGGCCGTCCTGTACGCCGCGCGGTCGGCAAACGCAAAACTGCGGATGCAAAAGCCCGCAAGAAGGCCAAACGCACCCGCGGCTGATGTGCCCCGACGCTGCGTCACATCTGTTGGTGATGGATTGCAGCCCTTCCAGCCCCTAGACTGGTGGCCAAGGCGGCATTCAATCTGGGGGCATTGATGGACGATATCGTAATTCTGGGCAGCGCGCGCACGGCCATTGGCACGTTCGGGGGCGCGCTTGCGGGGCTTACACCTGTGGAACTGGGGCACATCGTTGCCACGGCGGCACTGTCGCGCGCAGGTGTGTCGGGGGACCAGATCGGCACTGTGGTGTTCGGCAACGTCATCGCCACCGAACCGGCAGATATGTATCTGTCGCGGCTTGCGGCCATGAAGGCGGGCGTGCCGGAAACTGTGCCCGCGATGAACGTGAACCGGCTGTGCGGGTCCGGTGTGCAGGCCATTGTTTCGGGCGTTCAGGCGCTGGCACTGGGGGATGCCGATTTTGCGCTGGTGGGCGGGTCCGAGAGTATGAGCCGCGCCCCCTATATCCTGCCCGCGGCGCGGTTCGGGCAGAAAATGGGGGATGTGGCTGGCATTGACATGATGCTGGGCGCGCTGAATTGCCCCTTTGGTACCGGCCATATGGGGGTAACCGCTGAAAATGTCGCGCGCGCATATGGCATTACGCGCGATATGCAGGATGCGTTCGCACTGGAAAGCCAGACCCGCGCGGCGCGCGCCATCACTGATGGGCGTTTTGCCAGCCAGATCGTGCCGGTAGCTGTTAAAACGCGCAAGGGCGATGTGGTGTTCGACACGGACGAACACCCCAAGGCCACGACCGCCGATGCACTGGCCGGATTGTGCCCTGCCTTCGCCAAGGACGGAAGCGTCACGGCGGGAAATGCAAGCGGCATCAATGACGGCGCGGCAGCATTGGTTCTGGCGCGGGCGTCTGCTGCACAGAAGGCCGGTTTGCAACCGTTGGCGCGGATCACCGGCTATGCGCATGCAGGTGTCCGGCCCGATGTCATGGGCATAGGCCCTGTTCCTGCCGTTCAGGCATTATGCGCACGCACAGGGCTTGCGGTTGGTGATTTCGACATCATCGAGTCAAACGAGGCATTTGCCGCACAGGCGCTGGCCGTGTCGGCCGAACTGGGGCTGGATTCGCAACGTGTAAATCCCAATGGCGGGGCGATTGCCTTGGGCCACCCTGTCGGGGCATCAGGCGCGATCATCACGGTAAAGGCGCTGTATGAACTGCACCGCCGCGCCGCGAGACGCGCCTTGGTCACCATGTGCATAGGCGGCGGGCAGGGGATTGCCCTTTCGCTGGAGCGTGTCTGAAACCACCGGACCACAGACTGCGCGCCGTAAATGGGGCGCGCATTTTTCACACCGAAAAGATGGTTTTAGTCCAGGTGCTTAAATCCAGGGTTGTAATCCGGATGACCTAGGGTCATCTTCTGCGCGAGGCTAGGTTAAGAAAAGCCGAATGCAGGTTTAATACGGTTCCGGATGCAAGACATTTTTATTCTGGGGGGCGCGCGGACCGCGCTCGGCAGCTTTGGTGGGGCTTTGTCCAATGTTCCGGTACTGGACCTTGCGGGGCTTGTGGGGCGTGCGGCTGTCAACCGTGCGGGAATTGACCCAAACCTGATTGCGCATAGTGTTTTCGGGGTGGTCAGCACCAGCGCGCCCAATGACCTGTATCTGTCGCGTGTTGCGGCAATCCGCGCGGGGGCGCCAGCGTCGGTCAGTGCGCTGAATGTCAGCCAGCTTTGCGGGTCGGGTTTGCAGGCCGTGGTGAATGGCTGGCAGGCTTTGGCGACACGCCAATGCGATATCGCCTTGGTGGGTGGGGCAGAAACCATCAGCCGGACACCGCATTTGTTGACACAGGCGCGTTTCGGCAAAAAGATGGGCGATGCGGATCTGGTTGATCTGCTGGATGCCGCGCTGACCTGTCCGTTTGGCAGCTGCAAGCTGGGGTATACTGCCGAAAGACTGGCGCAGGAATTTTCAGTCAGCCGCGCAGATCAGGACCAGTTCGCGGCCCAAAGCCATGCCAAGGCGTTGCATGCCATTCAGCAGGGCCGTTTTGAAACCCAGATTGTGCCTGTGCCTGTTCAACCGCAGGGCCTGCCGCAGGATTTCGTCACTGACGAACAGCCGCGCCGCGCGTCTTTGGGCATGTTGGCCCGGTTGCCTGCGGCCTTCGCGCCACAGGGTACGGTGACGGCAGGAAATTCCGCCGCGTTGACGGACGGGGCGGCAGCACTGGTTCTGGCACATGAAGCGGCCCTGACAGGAAGCCGCGCTGTGCCGCTTGCGCGCATTCTGGGCACTGCCCAATGCGGGGTTGACGCGGCGCGTATGGGGTATGGGCCGATTCCTGCGGTCCGGAAGTTATGCACGCAATTCGGGCTGCATGTTGATGATTTCGATGTCATCGAATTGAACGAGGCCTTTGCCGTGCAAGCCTTGGTCGGAATGCGCGAACTGGGACTGGACCCTGCGCGCGTCAATCCGAATGGGGGCGCGGTTGCCTTGGGCCATCCGGTCGGGGCAACGGGGGCAATACTGGTGGTCAAGGCGTTGTATGAACTGCAACGGACAGGGGGCAAGCGCGCGTTGGTTGCCATGTGTGTGGGCGGCGGGCAGGGGATCGCTGTTGCGCTGGAACGCATCTGATCTTTTCGCGCGGTCCCGTCTGGGGTATGTCAAGGCCGGACAACGCAAACAGGGAAAAACACTTATGACACTGACACTGGAACAGGCCCGCACCATCATTTCTGCAACCCGTGCCAAAGGGCGTGATATGGGGTTGAAGCCGCTGTCGGTTGTTGTGCTGGACAGTGGGGGGCATGTTCTGGCCTTCGAGCGTGAAGATGGCGCGGCGCCGGGGCGGTTCGCGATTGCACAGGGCAAGGCTTATGGTGCGGTTATGCTGGGCATGGCAGGACGCGCACAGATGGCGCGGGCCGAAGCGCAGGCCTATTTCATGGCCGCCGTGAATGGTGTGTATGGCGGGCAGGTTGTTCCGGTTCCCGGCGGCGTACTGCTGCGCAAGGGGGGTGTCGTGGTGGGCGCGATTGGCGTGACGGGCGACACATCGGACAATGACGCGGATGCAGCCCTTGCGGGGGCCGCGGCTGCGGGTCTGGACGCAGAAGCATAAGGGCGCATTGCGCACCGCCATATGTTCGATTGGTGTAGCGCGCAACTTTGCCGTCAGGATCAGGTTGCACGCGTTTTCATGCGTGTAGCCCTTGCGAGAGTGTCGGCGTCGCGTGCCCTTATGCGGATAATCGCGGGCCGCTTTTGCGCGGACTGATCTGTTGTTTTGCAGGGGGGCTGCGCATTGGGCAAGGCCCCTGTCAGTGCCCTTCGCCCTGATACTCATAGGCAAGGCGCAAGCCACCCCAATGCGCCCCGTTTACCATGATCGGCGCGGAAATATCCTTCATCATCTTATAGTGTCCGCCGCCCATGTCACGGCGATATATTTGTAGCAGGAAGGGCTTGGTGTTTTGCCCCGCAGCCAGGCCCACGCGGTCATTGAAAATGCGCCGGTTCCGCGCATTCGCGGCGTTCCAATCCACATCGCGCGTCTGGCGGCTGGAAAATTTTCGGTTATGGGTTGGCAGATATCCGTTGCGGTCCACGGCGGCGCAGAATGTAACCTTCGGGTTCGCCTGAAGCACCGCTTCTTGAAATGCAGGAAACAAGCGGTCGGTCAGATCTGTGAATGCAGCAAGATGCTGTTGGGGGTTGGTGTCAGGAATGGGGTGATAGGTGAAATCCATAAGCTGCGCCATGGTGATGTCACCCCGCGCCACTGCCTGTTCCAGTGCTGCGGACATGTCGTTGGCGGTGGATTGAACCGTTTCAATCATCTGCGCATCGTCTGACGCACCACCCAGTTCAACGGTTTTCTGCACCATGGATTCACTGATATCCACCACAGTATCCAACTGCGCGCGCGTGTCGTGCAAATGTGCAGCGGTTTCCGAGATACCCTTTTTCACATTCGCGAAAACCGGCATGAAGCTGCTATTGGCGGCATCCACATCGGCGGCCTTGGTCATAATTTCGGTGACCGAGGCTTCGCTTTGCGTCGCTTTTTCGATAATCCTGCCCAATGCATCTTCAATTGCTGTGCTGTCCTTCAGTGACTGGCTGGCTTCCCGCGCAATAACGCCCGAGTCCTTCTGAAGCGCTAAGATGCTTCCCGTCAAATCCTCGATCGACAGTGTAATCCCTTGGGTTGTTTCTGCGGTCTGGTGGGACAGGCGGTCAATTTCCTGTGCAACCACGGCAAACCCGCGCCCCGCATCGCCGGAACGGGCCGCTTCTATGCGGGCGTTGATTGACAGCATATTGACCTGTTGGGCAATGTCCTTGATGGCATTCGCGCGGTTGGACATTTCGCCAAGGGTCCGGGTTATCGCCGACATGGACGCATCAAGCGTCTGGACCCATTCCGCGACTGTCTGGTTCTTGTCCAATGTCGCGCGGATGCTTGTCGCCGAGTTTCCGACTGTTTCCACTGTGTCACGGACTGTGCTGCCGACATTTTCTGCGGCATTCCTGACGGCGGTATTGGCTTGCGAAATACGCCGGGCCGCTTGCTGTGCGTCGTCAACAAGGGTGACCTGTTCACTCATCACCTTATCGAGCATATCGACACTGGCATGTATCAAAACAATATTATGCCCCAGGTCCACAGACTGGCGCGCCAACAGGTCCAGTTCGAACTGTGAGCTTGAGATACTGGATGTTTGGAACATATGTGCAGCTACCCCGTGAACAACGCCAGGGGACAGCTTCCGCGCCAAAGATTAAATTTCCGTTTCCCGCGCATGAAAACGACACGGCATAGTCACGCCAAAGGCACCACGCAGTCACAAATGCGCAGCCGCACCTTTGCGCCAATATCTATGCTGGCCCCTGCGCCGGATATGACCAGCATGCAGCGCTCGCCGTCCTGCACCCAGAATAACTGGTCATGCCCCCGAAATTCACGCCCGACAACAGATGCGGTGCCGTCGGGGTCGGGTTCCAGCATGATCTGTTCGGGGCGCACCGACAGGGAAACGGCCCCGTTGGCCGCACGGCTTAGGGGCAGATTGCCGAACTCGGTTTTCACTTCCATCCCTGATGCGGTCCCTGTCAGAATATTGGACCGCCCAAGGAAGGACGCCACGAAGGCCGATACAGGGTTGCGGTAAATCTCGTCCGGGGTGCCGATCTGGACCACGCGCCCCGCGTCCATGACGGCAATGCGGTCGGCAACGGCCATTGCTTCTTCCTGATCATGGGTGACCAGAATCGCGGCGGACCCTGCCGCCTTAAGCAACTTGCGCACTTCCTGACGGGTTTCCACCCGCATGGCTGCGTCAAGATTTGAAAACGGCTCGTCCATCAGGACAAGGGGGGGGGCGACTGCAAGGGTGCGGGCCAGTGCCACGCGTTGTTGCTGCCCGCCCGACAATTCATGCGGCTTGCGCGCATCCAGCCCGACCAGCCCGACAAGGGCCAGCATTTCGCGCGCCCGCGCGTCAGCCTTGGGGCGCGACAGCTTGCGAAGCCCGAATTTCACGTTGTCCAGAACAGTCAGATGCGGAAACAGCGCGTAATCCTGAAAGACAAAACCTATGCCGCGCGCTTCGGGCGGGTGGCGCGTGATGTCGTGCCCATGCAGGCTGATGGTTCCTTCATCCGGGGTTTCAAAGCCGCCAATCATGCGCAGGGTCGTTGTCTTGCCACAGCCCGACGGGCCCAGAAGCGCCAGCATTTCCCCTTCGCCAAGATCGAAGCTGACACGTTCCACCGCTGGCGTATCCCCGTGCGGGAAATGCTTGCGCAGCCGTTTGACCCCCAGCAGGACTTTCTGCGGCTTGGGCCGGAACCCGGACGGGGTGGCCTCGGCTGGCATTTTGAAACTCAGGGTTTTGGGCAGGCTGGTCATGTCGTGTCTTTCCTTGGCCGTTAACCGGCCTTCTTGTCATGGCGCAAAACGAAACCTACGAAAAGGGCCGAAAACAGCATGATTGCCGCTGCATAAGGTGCAGCTTCCATCAGCATCCCCTCGGATGTGCGCGAAAACATGGTGATCGACAAGGGCCGGAATCCGGTCGGCGCCAACAAGAAGGCGATGGGCAGTTCCTTCATGGCAATGACGAACACCAGCACCATGCCCGCGACAACGCCGGGGCGGATGGTTGGCAGGGTGACCCGTGCAAACACTGAAAGCGGCCCATGCCCCAGCGCACGCGCGGATTCCTCGACCGACGGGCGTGCCTGATACAGGGCCGAGCGGATCGGACCAAGCGCAAGCGCCAGAAAGCTGAGCGCGTAGACCGTCACCAGCAGCACCTGGGTCTGATACAGAAACCGCGCGGCATTCAGCGAAAAGAACACGAAGGCCAGGGCGAAGGCCAGCGCAGGCACTGCATACCCCACGAATGCCAGCCGGTTGATGAATGTCGACAGGCGCGACGGGTAACGCACAGCCAAGACAGCAACCGGCAGGGCCATTGCAGCCGCCATAAGGGCCGCAGGCACTGCAACCGACAGCGATTGTGAAAACGCCCGCACCAGTGCCGGCATTACCGCCTGAAGGTCATCCAGTCGCACCATCCAGAAGCTGAGAACCGCAATCGGCAACCCGACAGAGGCCAGCACAACAAGCGCCACAAACCCCCAGCCCAGCAGCTGGAACACGGGCGGCAATGTCATGCGCCGCCGCGCTGTGCCTGCACCTGATCCGGTGCGGGAATAATGTGCCCCCTCGCGCAGGCGGCTTTCCCACCACACCACCGAAAGTGCGATGGTAATCAGCATCAACGCCAGCCAAGCTGCGTAAACGCGGTCAAACATAACGGAATACTGGATATAGATTGCATAGCTGAACACTTCGTAACGCATCAGCGCGACCGCGCCGAAATCGCCAATGACATACAGGCCAACGACCAGCCATCCGGCCATAAGCGCGGGCATAAGATGGGGCAGGGTCACGCGCAGGAACACTTCGCGCGGGCTGGCGCCAAGGGCGCGGGCCGCTTCTTCCAATGATTGGTCAAGACCCGCAAATGCGGCGCGCAGGTTCAGATAGATGTAAGGGAATGTATATAATGCAAGTGCCAGCGTTGCCCCCGACAACCCCTGAAGGCGTGGAATGGTGAACCCGAACACCTGATTCATGAACCCGAAATTGCCCGACAAACCGATCAGGGCATAGGCCATGACATAGCCCGGTGTCGCCAGCGGGATGACCGCCAGAATATTGACAAGCCTGCGGTATTTCAGGTCTGTGCGGCTGACAAGCCAGGCAAGCGGCAGCGCCATCGCTGTGGCCAGTGCCAGCGTGCACACCACCAGCGCCAGTGTGTTGCCCAGAAGTTGCAGCGTGCGCGGGCGGGTGAACATGTCGATGACGGTTGCCAGATCCGCTTGGGCGGCGCGCATCGCCAGCCAGACAAGTGGCAACACCATCAGGCCCCCGATCGCAAGACCGAGGGCCGAGAAGATGACCCGCGCCCGCGGCATGCGCCACGGGCGGGGTTGTATCGCGGTGCTTAGGGTCAAATCAGCCCGACTTCACGCAGCATTTCCAGTGTGCCTTCCAAATCGCCGATGGTGTTCAGGTCGACTTCTGGCGCAACACGGATCACATCGTCAAGGTTGATATCCTGACGTGTGACAATCGTGCCCGGAATGATCGGGAATTCCGATACTTCGCCGGTGAAATACTGCTGTGCCGCAGGTGACAGCAGGAATTCGATGAAGGCTTGCGCGTCTTCCTTGTGGTCCGAGCTTTCCAGAACACCCATACCGGCCACCAGCAGCAGGTTGCCAATATCGCCTTCATTGCTGAACAGTGTCTGTGTGACAGGGAAGTCTGCATCACGGTTCAGGAAACGGTTCAGATAGTAGTTGTTGGTGATGGCAATATCAGCCTCGCCATCCCCAATGGCCTGAATACCGGCCGTGTTGTTGCGCACGGCAACCGGTTCATTGGCGGCGATCCCTTCCAGCCATGTGCGGGTTTCATCATCGCCGTGGATGACGCGCATTGCGGTCACATGTGCCAGAAACGACCCGTTGGTTGCGGGCAGGGCGATGCGGCCTTTCCATTTTTCGTCGGTCAGGTCAAAAATCGATGCGGGCAGGTCGTCTTCGGACACACGCTCGGGGGAATAAGCAATGACGCGGCCACGGCCGGATGTGGCCACCCAACGGTTTTCGCTGTCACGGTAGGCGGCGGGCACATCGCCAACCAGTGATTCGGGCAGCGGTGCGAACAGGTCAACAACGGCACCTAGGGCTGCCGCATCCTGCGCCCAATACAGATCGGCAGGCGATGCATCACCTTCTTCTTGCAGCAGGACGGCCAGTTCGGCCGTGCCGGCATAGCGGACATTCACATTGATGCCCGTCTGTGCGGTAAAGGCTTCGATAATGGGGGCAACAAGCGGTTCGCCACGGCCCGAATACAGTGTCAGATCGGCCAGCGTGGGCGTGGCGGCAAAGGCGGCCAATGCAAAGACGGAATTGCGCAAAATTGTCATGTTAACCTCTTTCAGGGGTCTATGTTTCACGGCAGGAACCCTGTTGGCTGATATGCCTTTCGACATCTGGCTGTGCGGAACTCCGCATAATCCCTACTAATGCTGTCAGATATTATACCTGAGTTCTTTCGTCAACAACCTTCCGCACCAAGTTCAAAGCCTGCGTCAAACGGTGCATTCATAACAATTCACACGATGCACGCCGCAAAACACCCGCGACCATGTGGTGCGGGTGTCGGTTTTTCGGTCTAACGCAATGGCGCAGCCTGGCACTGCATCAGCGTTTGCGGTCGCGTCTGCTGCTCATGGGTTGAAATGCGACAGCTACATGCGCTTCGCAGTAGGGCTTTCCCGGTTTGACCGGCAGGCCGCAAAACCAGAAGTCATCCGTGGCCGGGTCACCGATGGGCCATTTGCAGGTGCGTTCCGTCAATTCAAGCAATGACAGTTTGCGCGCCGTTTTTTCAATCTCGCGCACAGTGGCAAGGGCTTCGGGGTCGATTTCGTCGGTGGACGGTTGCGGCGGAAGAGGTTGACCCGCGGGGATAATCGGGCGCGGTGTATAGGCTGCCGGGGCGGGGATGACTTCGCTGGCGGGGGCCGCCTGCGGTTCAGGGGCCGGTTCTGGCGGGGTGGGGCGTGCCGCGCGTTCCGCCTTGGCTTGTGCCAGATCCACCACAGGCGCAGCAGCTTCAGCCGGTGCAGCGGTTTGCGGGGCCTCTGGCCGCTTCGGCGGGGTGTCGGGCGCTGTGCGGGGACCAGAGGGTCCGCCCTGCGCCTGAGGGGGGGATTGCGGGGCGGGCGGGGTGTCTGCGTCTGTGGCGGTCCGGTTGGACAGGCCAAGCCTGTGCACCTTGCCGATGACTGCGTTGCGCGTAACACCGCCCAGTTCCTTGGCGATTTGAGAGGCGGACTGCCCCTCCATCCACATTTTCTTTAGCAATTCGACCCGTTCGTCGGTCCAGGACATCATATGCTCCACGGCTGGCGGCAGGGCGGGCTTGTCACGCGCCCCGTTTGGAATTCTATTGCCCAAGTGTATGGACAAGGTGGTGAAATACAAGCCACGCCACATAAATACAATGACCAAGCGTGCGAAACTGACACCAAAGCCGGAAAGGGCAGTATAAATGTTGGATCAAAAGATACATCAGCCGGACAGGTATGACATGGGAATGCGCAGATTCGGGCGCATGAACTGGCTGGGACTACAGGCCCTTGCCGGACGAGAGGTGATGCGGTTTCTTGTGGTCTGGACCCAGACGCTTGCCGCGCCACTGGTGACGGCGGGTTTGTTTCTGGCGGTGTTCTCCCTCGCAATCGGGCCTGCACGCGGCGAGGTTCTGGGCGTGCCGTTCATCCAGTTTCTGGCCCCCGGTATTCTTATGATGACGGTTATCCAGAACAGTTTCGCCAACACGTCATCCTCTATCGTGATTTCCAAGGTGCAGGGAAATATCGTTGATACGCTGATGCCACCATTGTCACCACTGGAACTGGTGCTGGGCTATCTGGCGGGCGGGGTCGTGCGCGGGCTGTTTGTGGGCGTGGTCATTGCGCTGGCATTGTGGATCACGCTGGGGCTGGGGGTGGCCCGTCCCATGTGGTTGCTGGCCTTCCTGACCCTTGGGGCCGTGCTGCTGGGCGCGATCGGCATTGCGGCGGGGATTATTTCCAATAAATTCGATCAGATTGCCGCGATTACAAATTTTATCGTGGTGCCTTTGTCCTTCTTGTCGGGGACATTCTATTCCATCTCCAGCCTGCCCCCCGTGCTGGAGGCTATCAGCCGGTTCAATCCGGTCTTCTATCTGATTGACGGGGCGCGCTATGGCATGATCGGTGCATCGGACGCGTCCCCTATGCTGGGGTTGGTGGTGGTGTCGGCAACGGCGCTGGGGGTTTGCCTGCTGTGTTGGGTCTGGCTGCGCAAGGGGTATCGCCTGAAACCCTGACAGATGGATCACGCGCGCGTCCTTGTGTCGACAAGGGGCAATGCTATAATGTGGTGCAGTAAACTCCTGAAGGGGGCGTGGTGAAACAGCGTATTGGGAATGTCTTGTTGGCCGTGGCTTTGGCCGTGATCGCGCCGGCTGTGCAGGCGGGCGAACGTATGTGGTCGGATTGCCGGACATGCCATTCCGTCACCGCGCCGGACGGGTCGGTTCTGGCGCGCGGCGGGCGCAGTGGCCCGAACCTGTATGGAATTGCGGGCCGCACCGCTGGGGCCGATGGTGACTTCCGGTTTTATTCAGATGCCATGCGCGCGGCGCGTTCGCGCGGGGTCAGCTGGACGCGGGACAATTTCGTGGCATATCTGGCCAATCCCGACCAGTTCTTGCGCAGCGTGACCGGCGATCCGCAGGCCAGTGCGGATATGCATGTCGAATTGCGACAAGGTGGGGCTGCGCTATTCGATTATCTTCGCAGCCTTGCGCCGTAATATCTGCGCGCAACCTGTGGTGCAAAATTCCGGATAATTGAAGGTGAGAGACTGGACAGCGACCCGAACGGAAAATGCTGCGGCTGCTTCCTTCCGGACCTGACCGGGTTGGCAAGGCGTTCGCCCGCGCCAGCCTCTCGCGGGGGTATCTAAGGGGTTGGGCAAGGCAATGCAAGCCATAGCGGTCTATTTCGTGAATTCGACCTGTCACAAGAAATGACCCCGTCCGGACCCGTGCCGCTAAGATGTTGATTCATCATAAGCGCGGCCGAAAACCGATTTCCCCTTTTGTCGGGTTTGTTCTATGACAGGGGAAGGCAATCACGCAGGGCGCACAGGGCACACATGGCCAAACGGGGCTACCATCATGGCAATCTGCGGCAGGCATTGGTTGACGCCGCGCTTGAACTGATTGCGGAAACCGGACCGCAAGGGTTTACCATGGCCGAGGCGGCGAAGCGCGCGGATGTGTCGGCGGCGGCTCCGTATCGTCATTTTACCGGCCGCGACGATCTGATTGTCGAGATTGCGCGTCAGGGGTTCGAGTTGTTTTCGGACCTGCTGGAATATGCCTACAAGGATGGCCAGCCTTCCCCGCTTGTTGCCTTCGAGGCGGTGGGCCGTGCCTATCTGGCCTTCGCGCGCAAGCATCCGGGGCATTATGCAGCCATGTTCGAATCAGGTGTGTCGGTGAATGCCAGCAAGGAACTGGCTGCGGCCAGCGCGCGGGCCAATAATGTCCTTTTGCGTGCTGCGGCTGATCTGTCGGCGCGCATGCCCCCCGACCGGCGACCGCCAGCAACGATGTTTGCGGCCCATGTGAATGCGCTAAGCCACGGGATCGTGGCCCTTTACGCGCGGGGTGCGCCCGGTGCCCGCGCGCCCTTCACACCCGAGGAATTGCTGGAAACCGGCGTCGGTGTGTATTTGCGCGGACTGGGGTTCCTGGACTGCGACACCTGAATTTCCTGCCAAACACCCCCTTCATGTGCCTTGCCTGAAAAAAAATGTAAAAATCCTTTACATTGACGCTTGAAAATTCCGTGTGACCTGCCACATATGTAAATGTGAATTACATTAACTCATCATGGAAAGGGATACGACATGACGACAACGACTGCGCCGATGTCATGGGCCCGTCAGGCCGAAGGCTGGCTTGACGGCTTTGGCAAGGCAGGCTGGATCGCCGCGATGGTGCTGGCCCTTATTCTGTTCTGGCCTTTGGGGCTTGCGCTTCTGGCCTATATGATCTGGGGAAAACAGATGTTTGGAAAATCCTGCCGCAAAACTGCCCGCCACGGGGCCGCAATGATGCGGTCCTCCGGCAATACGGCATTCGATGCCTATAAGGCAGACACGCTGCGCCGGCTGGAAGATGAACAGGCCGCCTTCGACACCTTCTTGCACAGGTTGCGTGAAGCCAAGGACAAGGCAGAGTTCGACCAGTTCATGGAAGATAACCGCCGCAAGCACGATGCCGCGCCAACCGGTGCCGACCCTTCCTGAGTATCTGCGCACCACCTGAAGGCCCCGCATGTATTGCGGGGCCTTTTGCATGTTACCTGTTGCCCGAAAGCTGCGCGCCGCGGCAACATCTTCAATGATAATTTGGCATTGGACCAAAACACCGGTTGGCAGCCCGATCTGACTGACCTAGTGTGAGCGGGTAAAATCAGAGGATCAGGAAGCCCGACATGGCCAGATCCCAGCTTGGGGTTCAGACGCAGTTTTCCCGCCCCGTCCGCCAGATTGTGATGATGCTGCTTGTCATCGTTCTGGTCGCGGTGGGAACCTATTTTGCCTTGCCACGCGTGGCGGGTATTTTCCTTGCCAATATCTGGCTGAACGGGTTCATCTTTCTGGTGTTTGTCATCGGGGTGTTCGCCACCTTTTGGCAGGTGATCCAGTTGAACCGCTCGATTGTGTGGATCGAAGGGTTCGCAGCCGGCACCCCGGGCCATGATGCAACGGTTCCGCCTGCGTTGCTGGTTCCGCTGGCCGCGCTTTTGCGGGGGCGGGGGCAGGGCAGTCAGATCAGTTCAAGTTCGGCAGGGTCCATTCTGGATTCCGTGGGGACACGGCTGGACGAATTGCGCGACATCACGCGCTATATCATCAACCTACTGATTTTTCTTGGCCTTCTGGGCACGTTCTATGGCTTGGCAACAACAGTTCCGGCTGTGGTTGATACAATCAGATCGCTTGCGCCGGAAGATAACGAAACTGGTATTCAGGTCTTTGACAACCTGATGAGCGGGCTTGAAGCGCAGCTTGGGGGCATGGGCACGGCCTTCTCGTCCTCTTTGTTGGGGCTTGCAGGATCGTTGGTTGTTGGATTGCTGGAATTGTTCGCCGGTCACGGCCAGAACCGGTTTTACCGCCAGCTTGAAGAATGGCTAAGTTCCATCACACGCCTTGGTGTCGCCGCAGCCGACACCGAACAGGGCGGCGAGATGGGCGCGGTTGTTCAGGTTCTAGACGCGATGGCCGAGCAGATGGAAGCGATGCACCGCCAGCAGGTGCAGGCAGATCACGAACGCGGGCAACTGGATCAGGCGCTTGGGTATCTGGTGCAGGCCATTGACCGCATGGCCGAAGGCGGGCTTGGCGGGGCAGCAGGGCATGGATCGGCGGATGTGCTGGAACGGATCGCAACAGCGCAGGAAGAACTTCTGGGCTATTACCGTCAGGACGCGGTCGAAGGTGGTCCCCATGCCGAGGCCGAAATCCGGCTGCGTTTGCGCAATATTGACGGGCAGCTTCTGCGCATTTCCGAAGAATTGTCCGCGGGGCGGCTGGAAACGACGGCCGATTTGCGGTCCGATCTGTCCAACCTGACAATGGCCGTGCGCCAGTTGTCACGCGCGGGATTTGGCGTGCGCCGCGACGGGGGGGTATAGGGTATGCCACTGGCACGCGGCAGGGGCCAGCGGCGCGAGGTCAGTGGCGCAATCTGGCCGGGTTTCGTCGATGCCATGACTGCATTGTTGCTGGTGCTGATGTTCGTGCTGTCAATCTTCATGATTGTGCAATTCGTGCTGCGCGACACGATCACAGCGCGCGAAACGGAACTTGAAGGATTAAGCGCGGAAGTGGCCAGTCTGGTCAACGCGTTGGGCCTGTCTCGCGCGCGCGTGTCATCCTTGGAAGGGCAGGTTTCCGGTCTGCAAGGCGATCTTGATGATGCAAGCGCCCTGATGGCGGCGCAACTGGCCCAGATCACTGGCCTATCGCAAGAGTTGAGCGAGAGGGAGGCCGACCTTAGCAGCGCACGGGCGCAGATAAGCCAGTTTGAAGCGCAGGTGGCGGCCCTGATCGGGGAACGTGACAGCGCGCTTGCGCAAGGGGCGGAACTGACCGCCGATCTGGCAGAGTTGGAGGCGGCGCAGCAGGTGCTGATTTCCGAACAAGAGGCGATGGAACTGGCGCTTGCGCGTCTGCGCGACGAACTGGATGCGGAAACGCAGGCCGCGCGACTGGCCGCTGCCCGCGCCGAGGCTGTGGAAGCAGCCCTCGCGCAGGCGCAGGCCGATGCGGCGGCGCAGGAGGCGTCGCTGGCGCAACTGGCACAACAGCTTGCCGCGTCGGAAGAGGCGCGCCTTGCCACAATCGAGGATCAAAGCGCGATTGCGCAGGATCTGGCCGCCGCCCGCGAGGACCTTGACGCCGCTGAAGCCGCGCGTCTGGCCGAAGCCGCTGCCGCTGAAGCCCTGCGCGCGCGTCTGGCGGATGTGGAAACCGCCTTGACGGAAGAAGAGCGCCGCCGCCTTGCCGATGCTGCCGCCGCAGAGGCCTTGCGTGAGCGGCTGATGCAGGCGGATACCGAACTGACCGCCATGACCCTGCAATTGGAGTCCGAGCGCGCGCGTGCCGAAGAAACCCTGACCCTGCTGGCTGCGGCGCGCGCCGCGCAGGCTGACCTTCAGGCCGATCTGGATGCGGAATTGTCCGAGCGAGAGCGGCAGGCCGCGCTGCGCGCTGCCGCGCAATCGGCCTTGTCCGAGGCAGAGGCCCAAACCGAACAGGATCAGCGCAGGCTGGAATTGCTGAACCAGCAGGTCGCGGCCCTGCGCGGGCAGGTGGGCGGATTGCAGGAGTTGCTGGGCGAGGCGCGCGCGCGTGAAGATGCTGCAAATGTCCAGATCGAAAGCCTTGGGGCCGATCTGAACATCGCGCTTGCGCAACTGGCCGCCGAGGAACGCCGACGCGCCGATCTGGAAGCGGCCGAGCGTGAAAGGCTGGAACAGTTCCGGTCCGAGTTTTTCGGGCAGGTGCGGCAGGTTCTGGAAGGGCGTTCTGGCGTCGAGATTGTTGGCGACCGCTTCGTCTTCTCATCCGAGGTGTTGTTCGAGCTGGGCTCGGCCGATCTGGCCCCTGCGGGCCGCGCGCAGATCGGCAATGTCGTCTCGATCCTGCAAGAGGTATCGGACAATATACCGGCGGGGATTGACTGGGTTTTGCAGGTTGACGGCCATACCGATAACCTGCCCATCGCGCCCGGTGCGGAATTCGCTGATAACTGGGAACTTAGTCAGGCCCGCGCCTTGTCTGTCGTTCGCTACCTGACTGAAACGATGGGCTTTCCCGCCTTCCGGCTGGCGGCGGCGGGTTTCGGGGAATACCGCCCCGTCGATCCCGGAAATACACCACAGGCGCGGGCGCGCAATCGACGTATCGAGTTGAAACTGACCGAACGCTGACAGGCGGAATGATTCTGCCAATACCGGCCCCGACAGTCGGGATTGAGCGCGTATGTGGTGTGCGATTGTATACTGTTTTGCCGAAAAATACCGGATGTGGGCGCAATCAGGGGGTCTTGCACCAGTCGTGGGCCTTGCGTGATTGCTGCGAAGGGACTAGGCAGTGCTGGTCACACAAACGATCCGGAGATCACTGATGACCAGACCCAAAATTGCACTGATCGGCGCTGGACAGATTGGCGGCACGCTTGCCCATCTTGCTGCGATCAAGGAACTTGGCGATGTAGTTCTGTTTGATATTGCCGATGGCACACCACAGGGCAAGGCGCTTGATATTGCTGAATCCGGCCCTTCCGAAGGGTTTGATGCCGCGCTGAAGGGCACGACTGATTACGCCGATATTGCTGGTGCGGATGTCTGCATCGTAACCGCCGGTGTTCCACGCAAACCGGGCATGAGCCGCGATGACCTGCTGGGCATTAACCTGAAGGTCATGAAATCGGTGGGTGAGGGGATCCGCGATCACGCCCCGAACGCCTTTGTCATCTGCATCACGAACCCGCTGGATGCAATGGTCTGGGCACTACGCGAATTTTCCGGCTTGCCGCATAACAAGGTCGTCGGCATGGCCGGCGTTCTGGACAGCGCGCGTTTCCGCCATTTCCTGAGTGTGGAATTCAACGTGTCCATGCGTGATGTTACGGCGTTTGTGCTGGGCGGGCATGGCGACACAATGGTGCCGCTGGTGCGCTACTCGACCGTTGCTGGCATTCCCTTGCCTGACCTTGTATCCATGGGCTGGACCACGCAGGACAAGCTGGATGCGATTGTCCAGCGCACCCGCGACGGCGGTGCCGAGATTGTGGGCCTGCTGAAAACCGGTTCGGCATTCTACGCCCCTGCGACCAGCGCCATTGAGATGGCCGAAGCCTATCTGAAAGACCAGAAACGCCTGTTGCCATGCGCGGCCTATTGCGATGGCGAATTCGGCCTGAAGGGCATGTATGTGGGCGTTCCAACCATCATTGGCGCCGGCGGCATCGAGAAGATTGCCGATATCAAGCTGACCAAAGACGAACAGGCAATGTTCGACAGCTCGGTCGCGGCAGTGCGCGGCCTTGTCGATGCGTGCAAGGGCATTGATCCCAGCCTTGCATGATTGGCAGTTCGGGTATTCCAGTGTCGGGGCCGCGCGATTGCGCGGCCCTTTTCATTTGTCGACAGACCACCACCCTGCCGATCACGGTTTCGTGATGTCTTTCCTTGATGCGGCATTTTGTGATCACAGCTTTTAAGGGTGTGATCACAAAAATCATATTTTCTGCCGATAGCGAAATTTTGCAGCAGTTATTCATTGTTTTTTGGCTGGAATCTGGCATGCACAATTCGAGATAACACAGAAAATGGGACAGTTTCATGAATATTCATGAGTATCAGGCGAAAGGGCTTTTGCGCTCTTACGGGGTGCCCGTGTCGGATGGCCGCATTGTTTTCCGCGCAGAAGAAGCCAAGACTGCGGCCGGTGAACTGGACGGGCCGCTATGGGTCGTCAAGGCGCAGATCCATGCAGGTGGTCGCGGCAAAGGGCATTTTCAGGAAGCATCTGCCGGTGAAAAAGGTGGCGTGCGTCTGGCCAAATCCGTCAGCGAAGCCGAAGAAATGACCAAGCAGATGCTCGGCCGCACACTGGTAACGCACCAGACAGGTCCGGCAGGCAAGCAGGTCAACCGCATCTATATCGAAGACGGGTCCGATATTTCGCGCGAATTGTATCTGGCGCTTCTGGTGGACCGTGTGACCAGCCGCATCAGCTTCGTTGTGTCAACCGAAGGCGGCATGGATATCGAGGAAGTGGCCGAGTCCACGCCCGAGAAAATCCTGTCCTTCAGCGTTGATCCGGCAACCGGCATTCAGGGCTTCCATGGTCGCCGCGTGGCCTTCGCGCTGGGTCTGGAAGGCAAGCAGGTCAAGCAATGTGTCGATCTGGTGAACAAGCTGTATAAGCTGTTTGTCGAACGTGACGCGGAGATGGTTGAAATCAACCCGCTGATCGTGACCACTGACGGTGACATGAAATGCCTTGACGCCAAAATGGGGTTCGATTCCAATTCTCTGTATCGCCAGGCCGATATTCTGGCCCTGCGCGATGAAACGGAAGAAGACCCCAAGGAACTGGCCGCCAGCAAATATGACCTGAACTACATCGCGCTGGATGGCGAGATTGGCTGCATGGTCAATGGTGCCGGTCTGGCGATGGCCACGATGGATATCATCAAGCTGTATGGTGCCGAACCCGCCAACTTTTTGGATGTGGGCGGTGGTGCGACCAAGGAAAAAGTCACCGAAGCGTTCAAGATCATCACCTCTGACCCCAATGTAAAAGGTATTCTTGTCAATATCTTCGGGGGTATCATGCGTTGCGATATCATTGCTGAAGGCGTGATTGCCGCTGTCAAGGATGTGGGTCTGCAAGTGCCGCTGGTCGTGCGTCTGGAAGGCACGAATGTGGATCTGGGCAAGGATATCATCCGCAACTCGGGCCTGAATGTGATTGCTGCCGACAACCTGTCGGATGCGGCTGAAAAGATCGTCAAAGCGGTGAAGGGGTAAGTCTGATGGCAGTTCTTGTCGACAAACACACGAAAGTCATCTGTCAGGGGTTTACCGGCTCTCAGGGGACGTTCCATTCCGAACAGGCCATTGCTTACGGCACGAAAATGGTTGGCGGGGTAACGCCGGGCAAGGGTGGGCAAACCCATCTGGACCTGCCGGTGTTCAATTCCGTGCATGAAGCGAAGGCCGTGACCGAAGCGAATGCAACCGTCATCTATGTGCCGCCGCCCTTCGCTGCGGATTCCATTCTGGAAGCCATTGATGCGGAAATGGACCTGATTGTCTGCATCACCGAAGGGATTCCCGTTCTGGACATGATGCGCGTCAAACGCGCGCTGATCGACAGCAAGTCGGTGCTGATCGGGCCGAACTGCCCCGGTGTCATCACGCCGGATGCGTGCAAGATCGGCATCATGCCGGGCCATATTCACCGCCGCGGGTCGGTCGGTGTTGTCTCGCGTTCGGGCACATTGACCTATGAGGCGGTGAAGCAGACCACCGATGTGGGGCTGGGCCAGTCCACTTGTGTGGGTATCGGGGGCGATCCCATCAAAGGGACCGAGCATCTTGACGTTTTGGAATGGTTTTTGGCCGATGATGAAACCGAATCGATCATCATGATCGGGGAAATCGGGGGCAGTGCCGAAGAAGAAGCCGCGCAATTCCTGAAAGACGAAGCAAAACGCGGGCGGTCCAAACCCTGCGCGGGCTTCATTGCCGGCCGCACGGCCCCTCCGGGGCGGCGCATGGGCCATGCAGGTGCGATTGTTGCCGGTGGCAAGGGCGGTGCTGACGACAAGATCGAGGCGATGAAAAGCGCCGGGATCATCGTTGCCGACAGCCCAGCCGGTCTGGGCGAGGCTGTGCTGAAAGCGATCGGCAAGTAACACGATCCCGCCAGGGGGAGGGCGCAGACCATGACCAGAACGCAGGCCATTGTGAATGGTTTCCGAAACGCGTTTACATTTTCGGGGCGATCACGTCGCCCCGAATACTGGTTGTTCTTTGCCTTCGTCTTTGGCGGGGCCGGTATCGTGAGCGTGCTTGAACTTGCCATTCGCGGGACGACTGGCGGGATTGTCTTGCGTGCGTTCCAGATCGCCGTGTTCGTGCCATTTCTGGCCGTGGGCTGGCGGCGGTTGCAAGATACCGGCCGCCCCGGCTGGTTCCTGCTGGTGCCGTCTGCGATTGTGGTGGCCAGCACGTTTGTCTCCGGCTCGGTGTTCCAGCATATGCTGGGCCTTGTTCTGTCCCCGTTCGGCCTTGGTGTGCGGGGCGGGCCTGACGGGATTGTTGGGGGTATGTCCATCGTTCAGATACTGGCAGGGCTGGTTATCGTGTACTGGATGTCCCGCCCCAGCCAGCGTGGGCCAAACACCTATGGCCCTGAACCGCGCGTGCAGTGACGCGCATAATTTTTACCGTAGCACAAAGGTGCTGACATGAATGACCAAAGCCCGAATGAGCAGTTGAACGCGCAGGATTTCCTGCAAGGGCATAATACCGATTATGTTGAAGCGCTGCAGGCACGCCATGCGGCGGACCCGTCCTCGGTCGATGCGGCCTGGGCGGAGTATTTCCGCGCCCTTGGCGAGACCGAGGCAGATGCATCACGCGCCGCCGCTGGTCCCAGCTGGGCGCGCCGCGACTGGCCGCCGGTGCCGAACGACGATCTGACCGCCGCGCTGACGGGGGAGTGGCCGATCGCGCCCGCCGCAAAACAAGGCGCGAAGCCTGCCGCAGTCGAAGCCGATGCCGCCGCCGAGAAGATCACCGCAAAAGCCGCTGAAAAAGGTGTCACCCTGACCACCGAACAGGTGCGCGGTGCGGTCCTCGACAGTTTGCGTGCGCTGATGATCATTCGCGCCTACCGTATTCGGGGCCATCTGGTGGCCGATCTGGACCCGCTGGGCCTGCAACGCGAAGAACCCCATCCCGAACTGGACCCGCGGTCCTATGGCTTCACCGAAGCTGACATGGACCGCCCGATCTTCATCGACAATGTTCTGGGGCTTGAAGTCGCATCGCTGCGCGAGATTATCGAGATATTGCAACGCACCTATTGCGGCACATTCGCGCTGCAATTCATGCATATTTCCAACCCTGAACAAGTGTCATGGCTGAAAGAGCGTATTGAGGGGCTGGGCAAGGAAATCCAGTTCACCAAACGCGGGCGCCGCGCCATTCTGGACAAGCTGGTGCAGGCCGAAGGTTTTGAAAAATTCCTGCATGTCAAATATATGGGCACCAAGCGCTTCGGTCTGGACGGGGGCGAAGCGGTCATTCCCGCGATGGAGCAGATTATCAAGCGCGGTGGTGCGCTGGGTGTGCGCGAAATCGCCGTTGGCATGCCGCATCGGGGCCGTTTGAACATTCTGGCCAATGTGATGGGCAAACCTTACCGCGCGATCTTCAACGAATTTCAGGGCGGCAGTTTCAAGCCCGAAGATGTTGATGGGTCGGGCGATGTGAAATACCACCTTGGTGCATCGTCAGACCGCGAATTTGACGGCAACACGGTGCACCTGTCACTGACGGCCAACCCGTCGCATCTGGAAGCGGTGAACCCTGTTGTTCTGGGCAAGGTGCGCGCGAAGCAGGACCAGATCGGTGATGCGGAACGCCGTCAGGTTCTGGGCGTGTTGTTGCATGGTGACGCGGCGTTTGCCGGGCAGGGTATCATTGCCGAAGGGTTCGGCCTGTCCGGCCTGCGCGGCCACCGCACCGGCGGGACAATCCATCTGGTTGTGAACAACCAGATCGGGTTCACCACCGCGCCGCATTTCAGCCGCTCCTCGCCATACCCGACTGACATCGCGCTGATGGTCGAGGCCCCCATTTTCCATGTGAATGGCGATGACCCCGAAGCGGTGGTGCATGCGGCCAAGGTGGCAACGGAGTTCCGCCAGAAATTCCTGAAAGATGTGGTTATCGATGTGTTCTGTTATCGCCGTTTCGGCCATAACGAAGGCGACGAGCCGATGTTCACAAACCCGGCTATGTACACCCGCATCAAGAAGCACAAATCGACATTGCAGCTGTATACGGAACGTCTGGTCGCGGACGGGTTGATCCCCGAAGGCGAGATTGACGACATGAAAGCTGCGTTTCAGGCGCATCTGAACGAAGAATTCGAGACCGGCAAGACCTACAAACCGAACAAGGCCGACTGGCTGGACGGGCGTTGGTCCCACCTGAACCGGGAGGGCGAGGAATACCAACGCGGGCAAACCTCTATCCCCAGCGAAACGATGGCGGAAGTGGGCGCTGCGCTGACGCGCTATCCGGACGGGTTCAATATTCACAAGACAGTTGTGCGCCAGCTGGAAGCGAAGAAAGAAATGTTAGCCTCGGGGCGCGGGTTCGACTGGGCCACAGCCGAAGCGCTGGCTTTCGGCTCGCTCGTGACCGAAGGGTATCCTGTGCGGCTGGCAGGACAGGATTCCACGCGCGGTACATTCAGCCAGCGCCATTCGGCCTTCATCGATCAGGAAAGCGAGGACCGCTATTATCCCTTGAACAACATCAAGGAAGGGCAGGCGCGATACGAAGTCATCGACTCCATGCTGTCCGAATATGCCGTGCTTGGGTTCGAATATGGCTATTCACTGGCCGAACCGAACGCGCTGGTCATGTGGGAAGCACAGTTTGGCGATTTCGCCAATGGCGCACAAATCATGTTCGACCAGTTCATCAGTTCCGGCGAAAGCAAGTGGTTACGCATGTCCGGTCTGGTCATGCTGCTGCCGCACGGGTTTGAAGGGCAGGGTCCGGAACACAGTTCTGCGCGACTGGAACGCTTCTTGCAGATGTGCGCGCAGGATAACTGGATCGTTGCCAACTGCTCGACCCCTGCCAACTATTTCCACATTCTGCGCCGCCAGATCCACCGCAGCTTCCGCAAGCCGCTGGTTCTGATGACGCCGAAATCACTGCTGCGCCACAAGCTGTGCATTTCCGAAGCAGCCGATTTCACCGAAGGGTCAAGTTTCCATCGGGTGCTGTGGGATGATGCGCAGAAGGGCAATAGCAGCACCAAACTGGTTGCGGATGACAAGGTCAAGCGTGTGGTCATGTGTTCCGGTAAGGTCTATTTCGACCTGCTGGAAGAACGTGATGCACGCGGGATCAAGGATATCTATCTGCTGCGCGTGGAACAGTTCTATCCTTTCCCTGCGATGGCCCTGCTGAAGGAGTTGGAACGCTTCCCCAACGCCGAGGTGGTCTGGTGTCAGGAAGAGCCCAAGAATCAGGGCGCATGGAGCTTCATTGAACCGAATATCGAATGGGTTCTGGGACGTCTGAAAGGGGCCAGCAAACGCCCCCGCTATGTGGGCCGCACGGCAAGTGCCTCACCGGCGACAGGGCTTGCCAGTCAACATAAAGCACAACAAGAAGCGCTCGTGAATGAAGCGCTGACAATCGAGGGATAACAAGACCATGTCCACCGAAGTTCGAGTGCCCACACTGGGCGAAAGCGTGTCCGAGGCAACAGTCGCCACCTGGTTCAAGAAGCCCGGTGACGCAGTCGCTGTGGATGAAATGCTGTGTGAACTGGAAACCGATAAGGTGACCGTCGAGGTGCCTTCCCCCGTGGCAGGCACATTGGGCGAGATTGTTGCCCAGGAAGGCGACACTGTTGGCGTTGATGCGCTGCTGGCCATGATAAGCGAGCCAGGCGCTGCCGAAACCCCCAGCAAAGCCCCCAAAGCCGATGCCAAACCCGCCGCTGCCCCCCAGCAGGACGCACAAGAAAGCGTGGACGTGATGGTCCCTGCCTTGGGGGAAAGCGTGTCCGAGGCGACAGTGGCAAGCTGGTTCAAGAAACCGGGCGACGCGGTCGAGCAGGACGAGATACTGTGCGAGTTGGAAACGGACAAGGTGTCCGTCGAAGTGCCTGCACCCGCATCTGGTGTTCTGGCCGAAATTCTGGTGGAAGAAGGCAGCACAGTTGGCGCGGGCGCCAAACTGGCGGTAATTTCGGGCGGCGCTGTGGCAACGGCTGCGGCTGATACGCAAGCCCCTGCGGCCACGTCCGGTTCCGCCGGCCGCGATGTCGAGGATGCGCCATCTGCAAAGAAGCTGATGGCTGAAAAGGGGCTGTCCGCCGATCAGGTGACCGGCACCGGCCGTGACGGTCGCATAATGAAGGAAGACGTGCAGAAAGCCGCGTCAGCCCCTGCGGCGCAACCTGCGGCTGCACAGGCAGCGCCCACCCCTGCCGCTGCCCCGCGTGCGCCGGTTGCGGCAGATGACGCCGCGCGCGAAGAGCGTGTGAAGATGACACGCCTGCGCCAGACCATTGCACGCCGCCTGAAGGATGCGCAGAACACTGCCGCCATGCTGACCACCTATAATGAAGCCGACATGGGCGGCATTATGGAGTTGCGCAAGGAATACAAGGACCAGTTCGAGAAGAAGCACGGTGTTAAGATGGGCTTCATGTCCTTCTTTGTGAAAGCGTGCTGCCATGCGCTGAACGAAGTGCCCGAAGTGAATGCCGAAATTGACGGCACCGATGTGGTTTACAAGAACTACGTTCATATGGGTGTCGCCGTTGGCACGCCCAGCGGGCTGGTGGTTCCGGTGCTGCGTGACGCGCATAAGATGGGCTTTGCCGAGATTGAAAAGCGCATCGCCGAAATGGGCAAACGCGCGCGGGACGGCAAGCTGTCCATGGCCGAAATGCAGGGCGGCAGCTTCACCATTTCCAATGGCGGGGTCTATGGCTCGCTGATGTCCTCGCCCATTCTGAACCCGCCGCAATCGGGTATTCTTGGCATGCACAAGATTCAGGAACGCCCGATGGTTGTCGGCGGCCAGATCGTTGCCCGCCCGATGATGTATCTGGCGCTGTCCTATGACCACCGGATCGTCGACGGCAAGGGCGCAGTGACTTTCCTTGTGCGCGTCAAGGAAGCGCTGGAGGATCCGCGCCGGTTGTTGATGGATTTGTGAGTTGTATTAGTTATGCAAACTCGAAAGATATTCGGTGCGCCATCGCGCGCGCCGATCCCGCTACCGGATAGTTAAAAATGACCGAGAAAAGAACTTTCGACCAAGATGTCTCACTCGAGCATTTCAGGTCCGGCATTCATGCGGTACGCGAAGTGGGTATATTGGGTCTGAAAACTATTGTTACCCTAAACAGTGGCGCTTTCGTCGTATTGCTGACTTTCATCGGCAACTCCGCCGCACAGTCGATGTTCATGGTGCCTTTGGAGAAAATCCAATGCGCGATGTATGCCTTTCTAGCGGGGATTTTCTTTAGCTTCGTTTCAATCGCATACACATATTATGTTTCACAGCAGGCTAGCCCATATCCCGTGCTGCCGAAACGAACAGATGGATGGTTTGTTCCAGTGGTGATCACTATTACCGGATTAGCGGTATTATCTTTTTTTGTGGGTGTGGTTACGGTTGTCTCCAACGTCAGGGCATTTGAATGACCCCCGAACTCACAGCCCTCACCCTCGCGGCCCTCTTGCAAATGGGGCAATTCATCCTGTTTGCCATTCCCGCCAATCTTGAACTGGGCACCAGATATACCGGCGGCAGCCGCGATTACGCCCCTGAAACGCCGTTGTCAAAACGCACCGCCCGCCTGCAACGTGCGCTGAACAACCATTTCGAGGGGCTGATCCTGTTTGGCATTGCCGCCACGGTGATCAGTATCTCCGGCCAGTCCAGCGGCCTGACGGCCGCATGTGCCTATGCCTATCTGATCGCACGCATCCTGTATATTCCGGCCTATGCCTATGGTTTGAACCCGTGGCGGTCGCTGATCTGGGCGGTGGGTTTTTTGTCCACTTTGGTGATACTGGTGGTTGCAATCCTGCCCTGATCCTTCATTTTTGTCTTATTTCCACGGTGATACGCGACACAAACACGCTGTCCGGCCACCGCTGACCAAGGGAGACACCTTACATGTCCTACGACCTTATCGTAATCGGCGCTGGCCCCGGCGGCTATGTCTGTGCCATTCGTGCAGCCCAGCTTGGCCTGAAAGTGGCGTGCGTGGAAGGCCGCGACACATTGGGCGGCACCTGCCTGAATGTCGGCTGCATCCCGTCCAAGGCGCTGTTGCATGCAACCCATCAACTGCACGAGGCCGAGCATAATTTCGATGCCATGGGCCTGACCGGGGCGAAACCCAAGGTCGATTGGAAGAAAATGCTGGGGTATAAGTCGGACGTGATCGGGCAGAACACCAAGGGCATTGAATTCCTGTTCAAGAAGAACAAGGTTGACTGGATCAAGGGCTGGGCCTCCATCCCGGAAGCTGGCAAGGTGCAGGTCGGCGACAAGACCTATGACGCCAAGAAGATCGTCATCGCCTCGGGTTCCGAATCCAGCCCGCTGAACGGTGTCAAGGTCGATGAGAAGATCATCGTCACCTCGACCGGCGCACTTGAGCTGGGCAAGATCCCCAAGAAAATGGTCGTGATCGGTGCGGGTGTGATCGGGCTGGAAATGGGGTCGGTCTATGCGCGACTCGGGGCCGAAGTGACAGTGGTTGAATATCTGGACCGCATCATTCCGGGCAATGATGGCGAAGTTGCCAAGACATTCCAGCGGATGCTGGGCAAGCAGGGCATGAAGTTCATTCTGGGCGCGGCGGTGCAATCGGCCACGGCGACCAAAACCAAGGCCACTGTGACCTATAAACTGCGCAAGGATGACAGCGAGCATTCGCTTGATGCCGATACCGTTCTTCTGGCCACGGGGCGGCGCCCGCTAACGGAAGGGTTGGGGTTGGATGCACTGGGCGTCAAACTGACCGAACGCGGCCAGATCGCCACTGACAAGCATTACAAGACCAGTATTGACGGGGTTTACGCGATTGGCGACGTGATCGAGGGGCCAATGCTGGCCCATAAGGCCGAGGATGAGGGGATGGCCGTCGCCGAAATCATCGCGGGGCAGGCGGGTCATGTGAATTACGGCGTTATTCCCGGTGTGATCTATACCTGGCCGGAAGTCGCGTCCGTCGGCGAAACCGAAGAAACCTTGAAAGAGGCAGGCCGCGCCTACAAGGTCGGCAAGTTCAGTTTCATGGGCAATGGCCGCGCGAAGGCAAATTTCGCAGGTGACGGCTTCGTTAAACTTCTGGCAGACAAGGATACAGACCGCATTCTGGGGGCGCATATTATCGGGCCATATGCGGGGGATTTGATCCATGAAATTTGTGTCGCAATGGAGTTCGGCGCCGCTGCAGAAGATCTTGCACGCACCTGCCACGCCCACCCGACCTATTCTGAAGCCGTCCGCGAGGCGGCGCTTGCCTGTGGCGATGGCGCGATCCACGCCTGATTGCGCATAGCGAGCATAACGAAAAACCGAAACGATTTCGGTCTTGTGTCCGCAGTGGTGCAATATCACTGCGGATTTTTTGCATCTAAGTGCCTGACATCCCGCAGTTCAGCACCTCTTGCATGAAATTGAGGCTTCACCTGCATCCACCCCGCGAAGGCCACGGTGGTTCAGCTCGGTGGTCGCATTGTTGACCGCCGCCAAGGACTGCCCCCGCTGCGTCGCTATGTTCTATGTGCCACTCCTGCGGCAGCCGGATCGGGAGAACGCGTATCAATGGGGCAAGTGGCGGATGGGGTGGGATTCGAACCCACGGTACGCTTTCACGTACGCTGGTTTTCAAGACCAGAGCCTTAAACCACTCGGCCACCCATCCGGTGTTCGCTTCGTATATTCAGACATGATGAAGTGCAAGATATGCTGGAAAGGATTCTGTCGTTTATGGGTGGGTTACGTTGAACAGCTGGTGCGGCTGGCGGCATGCGTGGCGTTTGCGCGCCAGTCGCGGATTAGGGTACGCCTGTTTGGGCACAGCCGGACTGCGTTCAGGGGGCAATCACGCCTTTGCGCAATATGAAATTTCCATAGAAGCGGCGTTCTTGTGTGCGGATGATCACGAAGGATGATGCCGCTGCCTTATAGAAGGCGAAGCGTTCGGTCATGGCAATATCATGGCCCTGCGCGCGCACCAGCGCCAATGCCTGAACCACCGGTTCCGCAAGGGTGTCGGGGGTGTCAACCTGTTGCATGGCACGAACAGGCGGGTGTTCGGAATCGAACGGATCGATGGGAACAAGCTGCAGGATTGCTGCCAGCGCATCTGTTGAATTTCCAGCGAAATCAAGACAATGGCCCCAAGGCGTTTGCAGCCCCGCCGTATGGGCGGGATAGTTTGCATCAACGATTGTCAGTTGATCGCCATGCCCCATTGCCGCCAGCGCATGGAGCATTTCCGGCGAAATTCGCGGGTCAATTCCCTTGAGCATGTAAAGATCCTTTTTTCATGCATGAGTTTTCTTTTCTGCGGGCATTGTCACCATGAACAGCGCCATACGCAACCTTTCACCACTATCGCCAACACGGAATTCTTTACGCAAACCATACCTGATTTCGGGGCGAGCTGCGGAATGTGGCTTGCGTGGGCCGGTTATGAGGTTGGGGTGCGGCGCCATTCGCCGCCCTGTGCGACGGCGCGTGTCATGGACGGGGGCGCGGGGCAGGGCGGATATACCGCAGAACAGTTACAATCATTCCAAATCTTGATCTGGATCAAGGCAGTGGACCTGTGTGTGGTCGAATATATGAAGGACACGCGAAACCTGAATAGGGTAATATCCCGAATAATGGAGGATTAGATGACCCCTACACTTCTGATGCGCACTGGCGCAACGGCCATGCTTCTGGCGATGGGCGCATCGGCGCTTCATGCTGGTGATGCGGCCGAGTATCTGGACTTCTTCGAGCCGCTGCCTGCGCTGCCGCCCATTCCGGCCAATAACTCGCTGACACCGGAAAAGATTGAACTGGGCAAAATGCTGTTCTTTGAACCGCGCATTTCCGGTTCTGGCGTGATCAGCTGTGCGACCTGCCACAACCCTGCATTGGGGTGGTCGGACCGCATTCCCACTGCTGTGGGGCACGATGGTCAGGTGGGCAACCGCAACACGCCAACGGTGCTGAACTCGGGCTTCCTTGGATCGCAATTCTGGGACGGGCGCGAGCCTGATCTGGAAGGGCAGGCCCTTGGACCTATCGAGGCCGAGATCGAGATGAACATGGATCTGGAAGCCGCCATCCGGCGTCTGAAGGAATTTGACATCTACCATGAGCATTTCGCCGCCGCTTTCCCTGGCGAAGATGATCCGATCCGCGCTGAAAACATTGCTTTCGCGATTGCCAGCTTCGAGAGGACGCTGAACACGCCGAATTCCCCCTTTGACCGCTATCTGCGCGGGGATGAAGGCGCGATGACCGACCAGCAGGTCGAAGGGATGAAACTGTTTGTCGATGCGGGTTGCGTGGCCTGCCATAACGGCCCTGCGCTGACCGACAGCAATTTCCACCGCTTCGAGTTGCCTGGCTCCACCGATGAAGGGCGCTTTATTGTGACAGGCGACGAGATGGACATGTTTGCCTTCCGCACGCCCACATTGCGCAACGTGGCTGTGACCTATCCGTATTTCAACAACGGGTCGGTGGACAACCTGCATGACGCTGTGCAGTTGATGGGCCAGCAAATGCTGGGGCAGGACTTCGACACCGAAGAGCTGGACAGCCTTGTGGCCTTCATGCACGCGCTGACGGGTGAAATGCCCGCGCTGGAAATTCCCGCGCTGCCATAAGCCGCAGGCAGATGAAATGGAAAACGCCCGCCATAGTCTGGCGGGCGTCTTTCGTTCATATGCAATGCACTTGTTACAGGCTTGCGTCCAGCGCGGCGACAATGGCATCGCCCATGCCGCTGGTGGTGACGGGAACGCCGCCTTCTGGCCCCATCAGGTCGGCCGTGCGCACGCCATCGGCCAGAACCTGCTGAATTGCGGCTTCCAGACGCGCGGCCTCTGCCCCCTGATCGAAGCTGTAGCGCAGCGCCATGGCAAAACTCAGGATGCACGCAATAGGGTTTGCCTTGGCCTGACCGGCAATGTCGGGGGCGGACCCGTGCACGGGTTCATACAGCGCTTTGGGGCGGCCATTGGCCATGGGCGCGCCAAGGCTGGCAGAAGGCAACATGCCAAGGCTGCCGGTCAGCATGGCGGCACAATCCGACAGCAGGTCGCCAAACAGGTTGTCGGTTACAATCACATCGAACTGCTTGGGCCAGCGCACAAGCTGCATGGCGCCGTTATCGGCATACATGTGTGACAGCTCGACTTCGGGGTAATCCTTGGCCACTTCGGTCACAACCTCGCGCCACAGAATACCCGATTCCATGACATTGGCCTTTTCCATGGAACACAGCTTCTTGCCGCGGCGCATGGCCAGTTCAAAGGCTGATTTCGCCACGCGCGCAATTTCGGATTCGGTGTAGCGCTGGGTATTGACGCCCACGCGTTCGTTGCCTTCCTCGAAAATGCCGCGCGGTTCGCCGAAATACACGCCCGATGTCAGTTCGCGCACGATCATGATATCAAGGCCCGCGACGACATCTTTTTTCAAGGACGAGAAATCGGCCAGCGCGTCGAAACACTGGGCCGGGCGCAGGTTGGAAAACAGGTCCATTTCCTTGCGCAACCGCAACAAACCGCGTTCGGGCTTCACGCTGAAATCAAGGTTGTCATATTTCGGCCCGCCCACAGCGCCCAGCAGCACGGCATCCACGGCCAGCGCGCGCGCCATTGTGTCATCATGCAAGGGCGTGCCATGCGCGTCATAGGCGGCACCGCCGACCAGATCTTCGGATACATCGAAGGCCAGTCCGCGTTTGGCACCAAACCAGTCGATGATCTTGCGCACTTCGGCCATAACTTCGGGGCCGATCCCGTCGCCGGGCAGGATAAGCAGGGATGGGTTGGACATGTCAGCTCCTCTTGCAGGTTTGGCTTTCGCTACCGTCAAGCATGAGGCAGGTCAAGGTGACGCGGCCTTTACTTTGGCAAGCGCGACGGATGTGGTATCATTCTCGCCAGCGTGATTCACAGGAGGGTTGCATGACACGACATCTGATTGACGCCACGCGCCACGGAACAGGCGGATCACTTCTGGCGCGCTTCATCCGGATTGCCCGCATTCAGGGAACCCATCAGTCCAAAGAAGCCGTCGCCCGCCGCACACCACTGCGCGGGCTTGCGCGCGTTAGTGCCTATAGCCGCATTGCACGCGGGCGGGCAGTCTAACGGGTCTTCATTGCGTGCCGAATTGTGCTAGACCTGCGCGTGTTGGTTTGTGCAGGCAGGGCAGGGCATGGGGGATAACTGGTTTGATGCGGTTGTGATTGGCCGCAACGAAGGCGACAGGCTGGCGCGTGTGCTGCAACGCGCAACCACCCATGCGCGGCGCGTCATCTATGTCGACAGCGGTTCGCATGATGACAGCGTGGCGCAGGCGCGCGCTGCTGGCGCGCAGGTGGTGAAACTTGACCCCGCGCGTCCTTTCACAGCCGCCCGCGCGCGCAATGAAGGCTTTGCCGCATTGGGGCCTGATCGTGCGGAATTTGTGCATTTCGTTGATGGTGATTGCATTCTGCATACCGATTGGCCGGAAACAGCCACCGTGTTTTTACAACAAAACCCGAAGGCGGGGCTGGTGCACGGGTATAATGTCGAAGAGGCCCCTGATGAGTCCGTCTATAACTGGCTGACCAATCAGGAATGGCAGCACCAGACTGGCCCTGATGCCAATGGCATTGGCATATTTCTGGCGCGTAGTGCTGCATTTGCGCAGGTTGGCGGTTTTCGGGATGACATGATCGCCGCAGAAGATGATGAATTGTTCTTCCGGCTGCGCAAGGCCGGTTGGCAAACGTGGTGTGTGCCCGAAGCTATGGCAGCGCATGACGTGCGGCTGCATGCATTTTTGCCATGGTTCCGGCGTATGATACGCGCAGGACACGGCTTTGCCGAGTTGGGCATGCTGCATGAAGGGGCGGCGCGTATGTCGCGTTTGCGCGCCGTGGTCTGGGCCGGTGTGTTGCCGGCTCTTGCAGTGCTGGGGCTTTGGGTCTGGTGGCCGTTGGGCGTGTTGGTGATGGCGCTTTATGCCATGTCCGCAGCCCGTTTGTGGCGGCGCTGCAGGTCACAGGGGTTGTCGTCCTACCGCGCGGCCAAGGCGGCCGCGCTTCTGGTGATTGTGAAATTCGCCCATCTTTATGGCATGGCGCTGTACTGGGGTGGCAGGTTTCGCCGCAGTGACGCCAAAATCATCGAATACAAATAGCGCGCTGGCGCAGAATCAGCGGATGATACAGGGGGCAGAATGCCACAGCGGGACGTGACGGTTGGTCTGGTGGGCGCAGGCTACATTGCGCAATGGCACGCAAATGTTCTGGCGCAACTCCCTGATGTGCGGCTGGTTGGTGTGTGCGACCCTGCACTTGCTGCGGCGCAGGCATTGGCGCAGGCACATGGCGCGAAGGGATTTGACAGTCTTGATGCGATGATGGCCGACTGCGGTTGCGATGCGGTGCATATTCTGACGCCCCCGCATTTGCACGAACCGCTGGCATTGCAAGCGCTTGCGCTGGGGGCGCATGTGCTGGTCGAGAAGCCCTTTGCCTTGTCGGCAGGTTCGGCGCGCGCGATGGTGGACGCGGCGCGCGCTGCTGACCGCCGGATCGCGGTCAATCACAACTTTCTGGGTTTACCGGCTTACAGGCGGCTGCGCGACGCGCTGGACCAAGGGCTGATCGGGCGCGTGGATCAGGCGCG
The DNA here is from genome assembly GCF_051859525.1 of Roseinatronobacter sp. Lineage (NCBI taxonomy): Bacteria > Pseudomonadati > Pseudomonadota > Alphaproteobacteria > Rhodobacterales > Paracoccaceae > Roseinatronobacter > Roseinatronobacter sp. The sequence goes on from NZ_JBHYFM010000001.1 coordinate 572,962, forward strand.
CATTCACTGGCATTTCCCGCTGCAACCGTTGCGAACAGGGCCATTCGGTTTGTGGATGCTGCAAAGCCCTGAAAACCTGATGCTGGAACTAGGCCCGCATCTGCATGCTTTTGCGCAGGATCTGTTCGGACCAATGGAAGACATTTCCTTGCGCCTGTCGCGGCCGGTGACATTGCCCACGGGCGTAACCCTGCCGCAGGGCTGGTGCGTGCAGGGCCGTGCATCGGGGACAGAACTAACCTTGTCGGTATCACTGGTCGAGGGGGCAGATGACCGGTCGGTGTCCCTGCGCGGGTCTGCGGGCGCGGCGCGGCTGGATTTTGCCAATGACACCCTGATTGTCGAGCGCGCGAACGCATCGGATATTGTGCTAAACCCGTTGCGCGCCGAATTGGCGCGGGCAGGGGCACATCTGCGCGAAGGGGTGCGGAATGCGGTTGTGCAGGCACGGTCACTGAACCGGCGCCAACCCTATGCATTGGGGTTTGAAGGGGCGTTTTCGGGGTTCTATGATGCCATCCGGCAGGGCCAAAGCCTGCCTGACGCATTTTCAGGTGAAACGGCTGTTGCGGTTATGGAGGGGCTTGCGCAGGTCACGGACCTGTTGCCCGCCAAACCGGCTGCGCGCCTCAAGGCGCAGGCGGCCACCGGTACGCCTGATGTGCTGGTCATTGGCGGCACCGGTTTTCTGGGTCGCGAACTGGTCACGCAACTGGCCGCAGAAGGCAGGCATGTGGGCGTGCTTAGTCGCGCAAGGACCAATCCATTCGCCGCGGTGCAGGGGCAGGTGCAGATGGTGGGTGCATCCGTGCATGACCCCGGCGCACTGGAACAGGCCATGCAGGGGGTGGCGTGTGTCTATCATCTGGCCCGCGCCGAGGAGGCCACATGGGACGGGTATCTGAAAAACGATGTCGCAGTGACGGAAAATCTGGCCCGCGCGGCCATCGCGGCAGGGGTGCGCAGGTTTGTCTATACCGGCACGATTGCATCTTATGACGCGTCAAACCCCGCGCGCACCATAACCGAGGATACGGAGTTCGGGGATATGTCCCGCCGGAACCTGTATGCGCGCTCAAAGGCCCTGTGCGAGGCGCGTCTGATGGCGCTGCATGCCAGTGCCGGATTGCCGTTGGTTATTGCCCGCCCCGGCATTGTTGTGGGGCCGGGCGGACCGTTGCAGCATTGGGGCATTGGCCGCTGGCACGGGGCAGGGGCCGTGCGAATCTGGGGAAACGGGCACAACAAGCTGCCATTCGTCCTGAACGAGGATGTGGCGCGCGCGCTTGTCTTGATGGCCCAAACAGACGGCATCGAGGGGCAGAGCTTCAATCTTGTCGGTCCACCGCTTTTGTCTGCGCAGGACTGGTTTGCGGCAATCGCCACCCATACCGGCACACGGATTGCAGTTTCAAAGGGCAATCTGGTGCTGTTCTGGGGGATGGATTGGGTCAAATATGTGCTGAAACGCTACGCTCTGAAGCGCGGCGGGCTGGAACGCCCGCTGCTGGCCGACTGGCGGTCGCGTGCGCATTTGTCGCCCTTTGACAATGCCCGCGCGTGTCAGGCCTTGGGGTGGGCGCCGGAAACAGGCAGGGGCGCGTTCATACGCAAGGCCCTTGATCCGCAAGCGCTGTTCGGGTTTTGACATGCGGGTCGATTGTTAACGTCCCAATTCCCTGATCCCGCGGGTGATGCCGTCCAGTGTCATGGGGACCATGCGCCCCTCAAGAATTTTGGAAATCATGCCAATGGATTGGGTGTGCCGCCAATGCTGTTCCGGTGTCGGGTTGATCCACAGGGTGTCGGGCCATTGTGTTCGCGCCCGCGTCAGCCAGATCTGTCCCGGCTCCTCGTTCCAGTGTTCATTCGCGCCGCCCTGATAAATGATTTCATAGGGGGACATGGCCGCGTCGCCCACGAAGATGCATTTCCAATCGCTGCCATAGCTGCGCAGCAAGTCCCATGTTGCAATGCGGTCTGTCCAGCGCCGTGTGTTGTCGCGCCAGACATATTCATACAGGCAGTTGTGAAAGTAATAATGTTCCAGATGTTTGAATTCCGCACGCGCAGCGCTGAACAATTCCTCCACAGCGCGGATATGATCATCCATAGACCCGCCAATATCCAGCAAAAGCAATATCTTGACAGCGTTTCTTCGTTCTGGCCGTGTCTTGACATCCAGCCAGCCCTGTTCGGCAGTGGCGCGGATTGTCCCGTCAAGGTCCAGTTCGTCCACTGCCCCGTCACGCGCCCATTTGCGCAACCGTTTCAGCGCAACCTTGATGTTGCGCGTGCCCAGTTCCACGTTGTCGTCAAGGTTGCGGAACTCGCGTTTGTCCCACACTTTCACCGCGCGCCTGTGGCGCGATGCGTCCTGTCCGATACGCACCCCTTCGGGGTTATAGCCATAGGCGCCGAAAGGGGATGTTCCCGCAGTGCCGATCCATTTGCTGCCCCCCTGATGGCGGCCTTGCTGGTCCTTCAGGCGCTGCTGCAAGGTCTCCATCAGCTTGTCAAACCCGCCAAGCGCTTCTACCTGCGCGCGTTCTTCGGCGCTCAGGTGTTTCTCGGCCATTTTTTGCAACCAGTCGCGCGGCAGGTCGACCGCTTCCAGAACCTTATCAAGGGGTATGTCCTCCAACCCCTTGAAGGTTGCAGCGAAGGCGCGGTCGAAACGGTCCAGATGGCGTTCATCCTTCACCATGGCAAGGCGGGCCAGATAATAGAACCCCTCGACGTCATAGGTCACCAGACCCGCGTCCAACCCTTCCAGAAAGGCCAGAAATTCGCGCAGGGAAACCGGCACGCCATGGTCACGCAAGGTCTGGAAGAAGTTCAGGAACATGGGTTTACAGAATCTTCTCCAGGCCGATTGTGGCAAACAGCCCCAACAAGGCGCCGATAATCCCGCCCACAGCCGCATATTGCGCCATGTCCAGCCGGTTCCCGCCGCGTTTGCTTGCGCTGCGCACGCCCAGTAGCGCACCGGCCACCAGTCCGAAAATCACGATCATGCCTGTTTTCCTTCTTGTTCAATTCCTGCGCGCAAGGGCTGCGATTTCGGCCTGCCGGTTTTCGGCCGCCTGCGCTGATCCGAACCCATATAACGCAAACGGAACAGAGTCACGGCGCAGCGCTTCTGCCTCAGTAGCTTGTCCCAGTTGTTCCAGCGACTGGGCGCGCAGCAACATGAGCGAGGCCAGCAGGGCACCGTTTTCCGTGCGCTGCGCAACTGTCATCGCGCTTTGCGTCAGGCGCAGGACCAGATCATGCTGCCCGCTGGCCAGTGCCTGCGCGCTAAGATGCAGGTGCACATGTGCGCGGTGCACGGCTGTGCCGGGGCGGGTGTCGTAAATGCGCGCGGCAAGGATCATTGCATCCAGCGCCTGCGCGCCATCTTCGGACGGGGCGAATCGTGCGGACAGGAACAGGCTGAAGGCAAGGCGTTCGTCCTGCCAGCGTTGCTCCAGTGCGATGGCAAGCGCGCGCTGTGCCTCGCGGAAACTGGCGCGGCGCGATGTGGCCCCCAGCGCGGCCTCGACCGCCCTTGTCCATGCCATGGGCGTGGGAATGGGGTCCAGTGCGCCGGTCGTCCGCGCCCCTTGCGGGTTATGGCGTGCCAGCAGCGCAGGCAGGCGGTCCGCCACCTGTGCGCGCGTCATGCCGGGCTGCAATGCGGGATCGTTCCAGACACGTAGCACAAGCATGTCGAATCCCGTCAGGATGGTCTGGAAATTATCGTCATTCCAGACGGTTTCACCAATGCGAAACAGATCGTTCAGCGGCCCAAGGGCCTGCGCAATTTCCTCGTGCAGGCAATCGCGCATGTCCTGCACGGTGCTGTCGGCAGGAACAATCACAAGCGCGCGTTCACGGCGCGCAACGCGTGTCCAGTCCAGTTCCGGCGCGCGTGGATTGGCACGAAACGCGTCCCAGCTTGTTACATTGGGCAGGACAAAACACGCCGCATTCGGCACCGCACGGCGCAGGACATCGCGCGGCACGAATTCGACAATGATATCACCCTGACCCTGCACGCGGCGCACATCCAGCCCCGCTTCGCGTTGCAGCCGTTCCAGCAGGCGGTCGGTTTCCACCACCCCAAGGGGCGGCACAGGGCCGTGCAGCGACACTGTCACTGGTCCCTGAAACCGCGAGAATTGCGGGATTTCGCGTCCGGATTCCAGCCTGAACCCCAGTTCCAGTATGTCCTGTGCGATCTGGGCATTGCTGCGTTCGGGCGCAAATGCGCGTGGACTGCCGAACAGGGCGGCAGAACTGATGGCGCGGGTTTGCAGCGACAGGTCTATGCGTTGTTCCGGCTGGGACGGCACCATTGCGCCACAACCTGCCAGAACCACCGCGATACAGGCCAGAAACGGGCGCATCATGCGGGGCGTTTGTATTTGATGAACGGGGTCACTTCGCCAATCTTGTCGTAAAGTTTGCGGGCAGTTGCGTTGAAATCCTGTGTCATCCAATACACGCTGCCGGTGCCACGCGCATCAGCCGCAGCATAGACCGCAGAAATCAGCGCACGTCCCGCGCCCATGCCGCGTGATTCGGGTGTGGTGAACAGGTCTTGCAGGTAACACACCCCTTCGGGTTGCCAGCAATGCGCGTGAAACATGTAATGCACAAGCCCGACCGCCTGCCCGTTATGCCATGCCAGATACCCGCAGGGGCTGTGCGGATCGTCCGACAACAATGCGTCAAATGTCGCGTCATAAACCGCAACCGGCAGCGACGTGTCATAGAAATCAAGATACGCATACCAAAGCTGCGCCCATTGCGGTTTATCCTGTTCGGTTACCGGCCTGATGTCCATGCTAGCGCCCCTGTCTGCGTGCCATGAAGGCAAGCCGTTCAAACAAATGCACGTCCTGTTCGTTCTTCAGCAACGCGCCGTGCAATTTGGGCAGCGCATTCGCGCCGTCCCGCTTCAGGTCCTCTGCGGTCAGATCTTCTGCAAGCAGCAGTTTCAACCAGTCCAGCACCTCGGATGTGGAGGGTTTTTTCTTCAGGCCGGGGGTTTCGCGCAGCTCCAGGAACTGTGTCAGGGCAGTTGTCAGCAAGGCTTCCTTGATTCCCGGAAAATGCACGTCGACAATGGCTTTCAAGGTGTCGATATCCGGGAACCGGATATAGTGGAAGAAACACCGCCGCAGGAACGCGTCGGGCAGGTCCTTTTCATTGTTCGATGTGATGATGACAATCGGGCGGTGGCGCGCGCGTATCATTTTGCCTGTCTCGTAGACAAAGAACTCCATCCGGTCGAGTTCCTGAAGCAAATCGTTCGGAAACTCGATATCGGCCTTGTCGATCTCGTCGATCAGCAGGACCACGCGCCCCTCGGCCTCGAACGCCTGCCACAGCTTGCCCTTGCGGATATAGTTGTTCACATCGCCCACACGCGCATCGCCAAGCTGGCTGTCACGCAGCCGCGATACAGCGTCGTATTCATACAGGCCCTGCTGCGCGCGCGTGGTTGATTTTATGCTCCATTCGATCATGGGCAGGTCAAGCGATGCTGCAATCTGGCGGGCCAGTTCGGTCTTGCCGGTGCCCGGTTCGCCCTTGACCAGAAGGGGGCGTTGCAGCGTGATTGCGGCGTTTACAGCGACACGCAAATCGTCACTGGCGATGTAGCTGGCGGTTGAGGTGAAGCGCATACCGGTCGTGTTTTCCTTGCATTGTGCCGCGATGTCCTGCCGCGAACCTAGCTTGCCCTGTGGCGCGCGGCAAGGCAGGTTGGACAAAGCGTGCGAAAGCGCGTGACATTCCTTGGCCCATCCGCTATTTGCCCGACACAGCGCTGATTTTGGGTGCAATATGGATGAAGACCTCAAGACCTATCATCCTGCAAAGACAGGGGAACGGGGCATGAAGCCAGAAACATTCCTGCCGGATGACTACCGCCCGGCCGAAGACGAACCATTCATGAATGACCGCCAGCTGGAATATTTCCGCAGAAAGCTGCTGGTCTGGAAAGAAGACATCCTTAAGGGATCGCAGGAAACACTGGCCGATCTGGCCAACAGCAGCCGCAACATTCCTGATGTTGCCGACCGCGCATCCGAAGAAACCGACCGCGCGCTGGAATTGCGCACGCGCGACCGGCAACGCAAGCTGATTTCCAAGATCGACGCTGCACTGCGGCGTATCGAAAACGGTGATTTCGGCTATTGCGATGTCACGGGCGAGCGGATTTCACTGAAGCGGCTTGATGCGCGGCCCATTGCGACAATGACCTTGCAGGCGCAAGAAGCGCATGAGCGCAAGGAACGCGTGCACCGCGACGATTGATCGCAGGGATTGCGGGTGCAGTCAGGAACCGGGTTCACTTCTGAGCCCGGTTTTTTTGTGCTAGGACTGCATAATAAAAACACCGGACGCGACAGGCGGTGATCAACACCTTGCAACGCGCGGCTGTAGTTCGTGCGCACCCGCGCGGGCGGCAGAAAACAGATGGGGGGCAGGGTGGTGCTGGCCGGTTTGGAAGTTATTGTCATCGGTGGGGGCGTGGCCGGTTTGGCAGTGGCCGCAGGGTTGCGCCAGTGTGGCGCGCAGGTTCTGGTGCTGGAACAGGCAGGCGGCTTGCGCGAAGTGGGCGCAGGGCTGCAAATCAGCCCGAATGGGGCGCGGGTTTTGCAGGCGCTGGGACTTGGCGACAGCTTGACGGGATTTGCCATGCGCAGCAACGCCGTCATTTTGCGGAACGGGGCCACAGCGCGTCAGGTCATGCGGCTGGATTTGCCCGATCATGGCGCGGGTTTTCATCTGTTCCACCGCGCCGACCTGATCGCGTTACTTGCGCAGGCACTGGACGGGGTTGAAACCCGATTTGTGGCACAGGTGACAGGTGTGAACACCACAGGACCGCGCCCCAGCGTGACCCTGCAAGGCGGAGAGGTTCTGACAGCCGATCTGGTGCTTGGGGCCGACGGGTTGCATTCGGTTCTGCGGCCCGCGCTTCAGGCAGGCAAGGGCGAATCGCCTTTCTTTACCGGACAGGTTGCGTGGCGCGCATTGATCCCGGAAGGCGGCAGCCCTGACCCGCAGGCACAGGTCTTCATGGGGTCGGGGCGGCATCTGGTCAGCTATCCGTTGCGGGGCGGGCAGTTGCGCAACATTGTCGCCATCGAGGAACGCAAGGCCTGGGTGTCCGAAGGGTGGAACCACCCTGACAACCCCGCCAACCTGCGCGCGGCCTTCGCGGGGTTCGGCGGGCCTGTGCCGCAATGGCTGTCACAGGTGGACAGCGTGTTTCTGTGGGGGCTGTTCCGTCACAAGGTGGCGCGCAACTGGCACAAGGACCATGCGGCCATTCTGGGGGATGCGGCGCATCCGACGCTGCCCTTCATGGCCCAAGGTGCGAATATGGCGCTGGAGGATGCGTGGCAACTGGTGCAATGCCTGCGGCAATCGCCGGTGCCGCGTGCGCTGGACCAATACCAGCGCGCCCGACATGCCCGCGTCACCAAGGTGATCGAGGCCGCGAATCGCAATGCGCGCAATTACCACCTGCGCCCGCCCGTTGCGGGGCTTGCGCATGCGGGTTTGCGCCTTGCGTCACGCCTCCGGCCTGATGCCGCGCTACGCCGCTTTTCATGGATTTATGATTTTGATGTCACGCGCCCGTGAAATCTGCTGGTTTTCAACAATCTAGCCCCCAAGTATAAGCATCAGGCGGAATGAGGGTAGTATGGACAGCGATCAGATTGCACGGATGGTCTATCTTGGGGTCTGGGGGACTGTCCTTGTCAGCTATTTCCTGATTGCCCGCCAGCAGAACCTTGGCCAGACATTGCGGCATGCCTTGCTTTGGGGGCTGATTTTTGTGGGGGTCGCTGCCGGATACGGGTTGTGGCAGGATATATCACAAACCAATCGGGTGTCTGTAAACGGCGATGGTGCGATCATCCTGCGTGCAGGGCGGGACGGGCATTTTCATCTGGATTTGCAGGTTAATTCCGAACCTGTCCGCTTTATCATCGACACGGGGGCATCGGATCTGGTCCTGTCGCGCGCGGATGCCGAACGCGTTGGGCTGGCACCTGATACGCTGGCCTATCTGGGGCAGGCGCGCACAGCCAACGGAATCGTTGGCCTAGCACGGGTCAGTCTGGATGAAGTGGTCCTTGCGCATGCCGATCTTGAAATCCGCGATACTCAGGTTCCTGCCTTCGTGAATGAAGGGCAGCTGGACATTTCGCTGCTGGGCATGGGCTATTTGCGCCGCTATGCGCGTATTTCCATCGAAGGGGATCGCCTGATTCTGGAAAGATAGGCGGGATGTGCTTGTCTGGACAGGCGCGCGGCGCTAGGACTCATGCCAACAACCGCTTGAGGAAACGCGCATGCCTGATGATCTGATCAACTCCTTCATGACCGGCCCCGATGAACAGGGGCGGTTCGGCATTTATGGCGGGCGCTTCGTGTCGGAAACGCTGATGCCGCTGATCCTGGAGTTGGAGGCCGAATATGAACGCGCCAAGACGGATGACAGTTTCTGGGCGCAGATGGACGACCTGTGGAAACACTATGTCGGTCGCCCCTCGCCATTGTATTACGCCGAACGCCTGACCGAGCATTGTGGCGGGGCAAAGATATATCTGAAGCGTGACGAGTTGAACCACACCGGCGCGCATAAGATCAACAATGTGCTTGGGCAGATCCTGCTGGCCATGCGCATGGGCAAGTCCCGCATTATCGCCGAAACCGGCGCGGGCCAGCACGGGGTTGCGACCGCCACGGTTTGTGCGCGCTTCGGGCTGAAATGCGTGGTCTATATGGGCGCACATGATGTGGAACGTCAGGCCCCGAATGTATTTCGCATGAAACTGCTGGGTGCCGAAGTGGTGCCGGTAAAATCGGGCCGCGGCACGTTGAAAGACGCCATGAATGATGCGCTGCGCGATTGGGTGACCAATGTGCATGACACGTTCTACTGTATTGGTACCGTGGCAGGCCCGCACCCCTATCCCGCGATGGTGCGCGATTTCCAGTCGATCATTGGCAAGGAAACCCGCGAACAGCTGATGGAACGCGAAGGTCGCCTGCCGGATACCATCATCGCAGCCATTGGCGGCGGCTCGAATGCGATGGGGTTGTTCTATCCGTTCCTTGACGACAAATCCGTAAATATCATTGGCGTCGAGGCGGGCGGGCGCGGCGTGGATGACCGTATGGAGCATTGCGCCAGCCTGACAGGCGGACGCCCCGGTGTGTTGCATGGCAACCGCACCTATCTGCTGCAAGATGACCACGGCCAGATTCTGGAAGGGCACTCGATTTCGGCGGGTCTGGATTATCCGGGAATCGGGCCGGAACATGCATGGCTAAAGGATATGGGCCGCGCGGAATATGTCTCGATCACGGATGACGAAGCGTTGTCAGCCTTTCAGACCTGTTGCGCGCTGGAAGGGATCATTCCAGCGCTGGAACCAAGCCACGCTTTGGCACATGTCCTGAAGATCGCCCCGAAGCTGCCTGCGGATCATCTGCTGGTCATGAATATGTGCGGACGCGGTGACAAGGACATCTTCACTGTGGCCAAGCATCTTGGGTTTGATATGGGTGCATAAACTTTAGTTTATGGGCTGGAAATAAACCCTTTAAGCATAGATTAACACTTCGTTAAGCAGTATCCAGCTTCCGTGGCAGGCACGTCATAACGACTGCCTGCTACTTTAGTTCGAGTGCGCCGCGTATCGGCATTAAGGCCAGAAATCATTGGTCGCTGCCTAAAGCGTAAGTGTCAGGTAAAATGTGTTCGCGTTCATGTTCGGGTAAATGGTGGGCAGCGTTAATTTTGTTTTAGTGCGCATGGGTCCAGATCGGGGCCATGCTTTTTTAAATCACTGGCTTTCGTATGAGTAACGAGTATCTGGTGTATCCCCGCATCCGGCGGCTTTTGCCGTACGGGTGCGGGTTTTCCCTATATATGTGGCCGTGTGTCTTTCCGGCTTCGGAGGGTTGAGTATGATCCACACAATGCCGCGCCGCATATGGGTCTTGTGTCTGGCCGCACTATTGTTTCATTCCCCGGCGCATGCTCAGGATGCCGGACCCGTCAGGATCACGCCGGAAATGGTAAGTGACGCGCTTGTGGGGCAGGGCTATGCGGTCGAATCCGTAACCCGTACATTGCTGGGGCGGGCGCGTATTGTCGCATCATCAGGACAAGTCTGGCGGGAAGTCGTTATCGATGTATCCACAGGACAGATATTGCGGGATTATGCGGTTGAATTTCCACCAAACGACATACCGCAACGCACAACAGATGCGATGCCGCGTGGCGGTGTCCTGCTGGACGGGGGCGTTTTGCCCGATATTGGCAAGTGATTTTCATGAGAGTGATTGCCCATAAGTCGCTGCCATTTTTGTCGCGTATTCAACGAGGTGCACGGTGAAACCCAAGGTCGTTATCATCGTGATGGTCTGTGTGCAGGCAGTGGGCGCGCTGTTCTTCATCAGTGATATTGTGATGTCGCTTCTGGGGATCCCGCGCCAGCCGGTTGACTGGAAATTGCGCGAATTGATGGAAATCGGTGCGGCAGTGGCCCTTGTCATCGGGTTGGTCATGTCGGCTGTGCTGGTCATGCAAAGCCAGATCCGGCTGGGTCGTGCCGAGGCGCGCTTGCAGCGGGCGTCCGGTGCTTTTGTGGACCTTATGGACCAGCGTTTTTGTGAATGGGGCCTGACGCCTGCTGAACGCGATGTCGCGTTCTTTGTCCTGAAAGGGTTTAGCATTCAGGAAATTGCCAGCTTTCGCAGGACATCAGAAGGAACCGTAAAGGCGCAGACCAACGCGATTTACCGCAAAGCCGAAGTGAACGGTCGCGGGCAGTTGATGAGTCTGTTCATTGACGACCTGATTGTGGATGCGGTCCCGATACCTGCTGCAAACAGGTCCGGATGATTGATGCGCTGCAATGCCCGTTCGGGCACGCACCTGCCGTCCCGCCTGATTGAGCGCGGCACGGATTGGGGATTTGCCAAACCGGTGCAGGACGACTATCTGGGGCAGTGCAACATGAAGGGGTTGGCAAGATGACGCAATTGCATATCGTCGGCGGCGGCATGGCCGGATCAGAGGCCGCATGGCAGGCCGCAAGGCTGGGCGTGCAGGTCGTCATCCACGAAATGCGCCCGCAAACCGGCACATTCGCCCACCAGACCGAATATCTGGCGGAAATGGTGTGTTCCAATTCTTTCCGTTCGGATGATGATGAACAAAATGCGGTCGGCCTGTTGCATTGGGAAATGCGGGCCGCAGGCGGCTTGATCATGGACATGGCAGACCGTCACGCCCTGCCGGCTGGCGGCGCATTGGCGGTTGACCGCGATGCATTCGCGCAGGCTGTCACCGAAAAACTGCTGGCGCACCCCAATATCCGGCTGGAACGCGGCGAGGTGAACACCTTGCCCGATCAGGGGCAGTGGATCATTGCGACCGGCCCGCTGACCTCTGGTGCGCTGGCCGAAGCGATTGCGCAGGAAACCGGCGCGACGGCGCTTGCGTTCTTTGACGCGATTGCGCCCATTGTCTATTTCGACACGATTGATCTGTCCAAGGCGTGGTTCCAGTCCCGCTATGACAAAGGCGAGACAGAGGAGGAACGCACGGCCTATCTGAACTGCCCGATGGACCGTGACCAGTATGAAGCGTTTATTGACGCGCTTCTGGCCGCCGACAAGACGGAATTCCACGAAGGCGAGACCGCGCAGTATTTCGACGGCTGCCTGCCGATCGAGGTGATGGCGGAACGCGGGCGTGAAACACTGCGCCATGGCCCGATGAAGCCCGTGGGCCTGACAAACCCGCATGCGCCCGACAAAAAACCCTATGCGGTTGTGCAACTGCGCCGCGACAATGCCCTGGGCACGCTTTTCAATATCGTGGGCTTTCAAACAAAGATGAAGTATGGCGCACAAGCTGCTGTTTTCAAGTCAATTCCGGGGTTAGAAGGGGCGTCCTTTGCGCGCCTTGGCGGGATTCACCGCAACACCTTCCTGAATTCGCCGACCTTGCTGGATGACCAGCTTCGCCTGCGTTCACGCCCGAATATCCGTTTTGCGGGCCAGATTACGGGTGTCGAAGGGTATGTCGAATCTGCGGCAATGGGGCTGTTGGCGGGGCGGCTGGCGGCGGGCGAATTGCTGGGCCAGTATGTTGCCCCGCCGCCGCGTGACACGGCGATGGGGGCGTTGGTGCATCATATCACCGGCGGGGCCGAGGCCAAGACTTTCCAGCCGATGAATGTGAATTTCGGGCTGTTCCCGCCGATTGACGCCAAGGGCGGGCGGCGCGGGCGGCGTGACCGCTACAAGGCCTATACCGACCGCGCGAAACTGGCCTTCTCGGATTGGCTGGCAGGCCAGAAACGCGATGCCGCCTGAAAGGCGGATCACCCGTTTCGCGCCGTCGCCCACAGGGCCGCTGCATCTTGGGCATGCCTACTCGGCGCTGGTCGCCGCATGGCGCGGTCAGCAGGGGCAGTTCCTGCTGCGTATCGAAGATATTGACGGCGCCCGTTGCAAGCCCGCATTCGAGGCGCAGATTTACGACGATTTGCGCTGGTTGGGGCTGGACTGGCCCGTACCGGTCATGCGCCAATCGGACCGCATGCCCGCTTACCGCGCGGCGCTGCAACGGCTGGCAGGTCTGGGTGTCGTCTACCCGTGCCAGTGCACACGCGGGGACATCCGCGCAGCGTTGTCCGCGCCACAAGAAGGGGCGCATGTTATCGGGCCTGACGGGCTGGTTTACCCCGGAAGATGCCGCGGGCGGGACATGGCGCAGGCGGGCCCGAATGATGCATTGCGTCTGGATATGCGCCGCGCACTGGCACTGACGGGGCGGGTTTCGTTTGTCGAGAATGGCCCCCTGCATGGCGGGCACCACAGCCCCGACCCCGATGAAATGATTGCCAGTATCGGGGATGTGGTGTTGTCGCGGCGCGACATGGGGACCAGCTACCACCTGTCGGTTGTTGTTGATGACGCGGCGCAGGCAATCACCGAGGTGACACGCGGTGCCGACCTGTTTGAGGCAACCGCCATTCACGCCTTGCTTCAGGCGTTACTGGAGCTTCCGCGCCCAAGTTATTGGCATCACGACCTTATCCGCGATGAGAAGGGCAAGCGGCTGGCCAAGCGCGATGATGCACGCGCCATTGCCGCCTACCGTGCGGCAGGGGCAAGCCCTGCCGATATTCGCGCAATGCTCAATCTGTGATCGGGGCCATCAATTCAATTTCCGCACCATCGCGCACCGCCGTATAGAAACAGCTTTTGCGGTTGGTGTGGCAGGCCGGGCCGGTCTGGTCCACCATGACCAGCAGGCAATCGCGGTCGCAGTCCAGCCGGAAATCGACCAGTTTTTGAACATGCCCAGACGTTTCGCCCTTGATCCAGAATGACTGGCGAGAGCGTGACCAATACGTCACGCGGCCGGTTTGCAGCGTTTGGGCGACCGCATCTGCATTCATCCATGCCATCATCAGCACCTGACCGGTTTCATGATCCTGCGCGATAACCGGGATAAGTCCATTATCATCATATGTTAGGGTTTGCGGATCGAATATCATGGGCTATGTCCTGTGTTGGGCGGCCTAGGCATAGCCTGACACAGCACAAAGGAAAACCCGTCTTGAACGACAATGCAGACCTGATCAAACTGTATTCCGGCCGAATTCTGGCACTGGCAACCGATATTCCGCATCACACGCGGCTGGATGGGCCGCAAGCCAGCGTCAAGCGGCGCTCGCCGCTTTGCGGGTCAACAGTGACGGTTGATCTGGATATGACGGACGGGCGCGTCAGCCGTTTCGGGCAGGACGTGAAAGCCTGCGCATTGGGGCAGGCGGCGGCGGCGGTTCTGGGGCAGACGGTGCTGGGGCGCAGTGCGCAGGAACTGGCGGTTGCGCGTGACCAGCTGCGCGCAATGCTGCAACATGACGGGCCGGTGCCGGATGCCCCTTTTGACGGGTATGAGGTGCTGCAACCCGCACGCGAATACCGCAATCGCCATGCCTCGATCCTGCTGGCGATCGAGGCTGCTAGTGAAGCTGCGGAAACACTGACCCGACAAGAATAGAAGTCCCTTGACGTTGAGGGCCGCGCAGCGCATTCCCTCGGGTGTTTTGACCGAACAGGCACCAAGATGAGTAAGTCAGCCTTGCGCGATGCGACCGAGGGGGATGCCGGTCGTATCTGCGATATCTGGAACCCGATCATTCGCGACACCGTCGTCACGTTCAACCCTGTGGAACGCAGCCCTGCCGAAGTCGCCTCCATGATTCGCGACCGGCAGGGGGCGGGCCATGCCTTTTTGGTGGCGGAACAGGGCGGGCAGGTGCTGGGCTTTGCCAGTTATGCGCAATTTCGCGGCGGTTTGGGTTATGCACACAGCATGGAACACACGATCAACCTGCATGATACTGCACGCGGCCACGGGGTCGGGCGCGCGCTGTTGCTGGCACTGGAGGATCACGCGCGCCGTGCGGGCCATCATGTTATGGTGGGCGCTGTCACCGGATCAAATACGGCCAGCATCGCGTTTCATACTGCACTGGGCTATCAGATCGTTGGCACAATGCCGCAGGTCGGCTGGAAATTCGGGCAATTCCACAATTTGGTGCTGATGCAGAAAATTCTGTGACATGTGGCGTTTCGCCTGCTGCATTTCCCCCGCCGCCCTGCTAGCTTTCGGGCATGTCGATCTGGTTACGCATTGCCGAGGCGCTGAAAGCGCTGCGCAAGGGGGAAAGCCTTAGCGCGGTTTTTGACCGTTTGCGCAGCGCGCCTGAACGCAGCGTGGCCTTCACCATTGCCGTCATTGCCCTTGGGGCAAAGCTGGCCAAGGCAGACGGGCAGGTCACGCGCGGCGAAGTCGCGGCCTTCCGGCGGGTTTTCATCATCGCGCCCGAAGAAGAAGCCAACGCCGCGCGCGTGTTCAATCTGGCGCGGCAGGATGTGGCAGGGTTTGACCTGTATGCGCGCAAGATCGCAAGCATGTTCCCGCCGCGCGACCCCGTGCTGATGGATTTGATGGAAGGACTGTTCGAGGTGGCAATGTCGGATGGCAGCTTCCATCCTGCCGAGGAAGAGTTCCTGTCTCAGGTCGCGCAGATTTTCGGCCTGTCTGAACGGTGTTTCCGGTGCCTGCGCGCGCGCTATGTCGGCGATGTCGCGCCTGATCCCTATGACGTGCTGGAAGTCGCGCCTGATGCGCCACTGGATGACATTCGCCGCATTTACAGGCAAGCGGTTCGGGATACACATCCCGACCGTATGGCGGCGCGCGGTGTCCCTCCGGAGGCCGTGAAACTGGCCGAACACCGGCTGCGCGACCTGAACCGTGCATGGGAAGAAATCCGCACCAGCCACGCGGCATAGCCTTGATGTGACCGGCGTGAAAAATGGGGTTGGCGGTGAGTCTGGTCTGAAATAGCCGTCGGGGGCAATACCCCAGTGCGGGACAAGGCCGCAGGTGGCCCGCACCATCGGCGGGCCGTCCCGCGGCCCACCGATAGTGCGCGCTTTATCCAAGTTCTAGCTTCCCCTTCTGCCCGAAACCCGCGCCCCGTAAGTCGCGCACACCCCCGTCATCAGCGCTGGCCGCAAGCCGCCGGATGCGCTATGCTTTGCAGATGCGCGCAATCCTTGTCCTACCGCTTTGCTTGTGTCTGGCCCTTGGGTCGCCGGTTTCGGCCGAAGGGCCTGACGGCACGCGCGATACCGAACAGCAGGACGGGATTTTCGGCCTGTTGGACCGGCTTTTGCGCGGGTTCATGGATGATATGGACCCGCATATGCGCCAGATGGAACGCAGTCTTGAAATGGCCGAACCCGAATTGCGCCGCCTGTTGGGCCAGTTGCGCGACATGGTGGAATATGATCCCCCCGAGATCCTGCCCAATGGCGATATTCTGATCCGGCGCAGACAGTCCACACCGGACCCTGATGCCGAGGGTCAGGCTGATCCCGCGCCCCCGGACAGTGCGGATGACGCACCATCACCTTTTGAGCTGTAGCTGCGGCGAACGCGAACCTTGGCTTCCGCATCCAGTTGTTGTGCGAAGGAATGAAAACGCTGCTCGGCGACTTCGGTAAACAGCGCTTGCATATCACGCTCCAGCACCAGTTCCAGAACATGCTTTTTCGGGAAATAGCGCAACTCGCCCGCGTTTTCTGGCCCGTTCATTGAAAACATGGACCCAAATCTCAACGCGCGGCCCAACATCTTGGCCTCTGCCAGATCCTTGGCAGACAACAGTCCGGCAATTTCCTTGATGCGCGGACGCATGCCGTTTGTCTTGTAGCGATACATCAACGCGATGCCCAGATACACACGCCCCTGATGGTCCAGCCCGCCCAGATTGGCGCGTGTCGATGTGTCGAAACAGGCATCGGCACGGTAGTCGGGATGCGCCCGCCAGTTCACATCATGCAACAAACAGGCGGCGCGGATCAGGCGCAAGCGCCCCTCGGGGCGGTTGCGATACAGCGGCAGCAGGAAATTATACAGCTTCTTGCCAAATCCCGGCAGGCGCGCGCTGGCGTGCTCCATGAAATGGCATGCCTCGATCAGCGGATCGCGCGCGCGCAGGGCATCGGGCATCTGTTCATACAATATCCCTTCGCGGATACCATAGCTGGACACGCAAATAAGCTGCGGGCTGAACACATGGACCAACTGGCGCAAGACCTGTGCGGCCAGCGGCACAAGCGACATACGCTCGGCTGAAATACCGGTGCGGGCGCGCAGATCCGCCATGTCCTGACCGGCAATCCAGTCGATGGTCTTGCGCACGGATTTGGGCGTCATGGTATATTCGTGCAAAACCTTCAACGGATAGCCGCGCCGTTCCATATCCAGCCGCGCGATTGCCCGCCATGACCCCCCCACCAGATACAGCGCGTCATGGTGGTTGCCAACCTGATCGCGCAGGGATTTCAGGATCGCGCTGATATGCTGGCGCAAGCCCCGTTTGCCGCCTGCGACCTGTTGCAACCGGAACGGGCCAAGCGGGGATGTCACGGTCTGATGCACCTGCCGGTCGCCAATGACCGCCAGTTCCATGGACGAACCGCCAATGTCGCACACCAGCCCCTTTGCCTCTGGCCAGCCCGTCAGCACGCCTTGCGCCGACAGGCGCGCTTCTTCCGCGCCGTCAATCACGCGCATGCGCAAACCGGTTTCCTGTTCGATCAGGGCCTGGAATTCGGGGCCGTCCTCGGCCTCTCGCATGGCGGCGGTGGCGACCATACTCAGGTTCGTCATATCCATGCCTTGCGCAAGCAAGGCGAACCGCTTGAGGGTGGATAACGCGCGTTCGCGCCCTTCGGGGTTCAGCTGTCCAGTGGTGACAAGCCCCTTGCCCAGCCCGCACAGCACCTTTTCGTTGAAAAAATACGCAGGAGAGCGCGCGGCACCGTCAAACACCACCAACCGGACAGAGTTTGACCCCACATCGATAACGCCAACCTGTGACAGGGCGCGGGCAGACGGGTCTGAAAATACCGGATTATCGAAAAATCCCGCCTTGGCGGGGGGGGCGTCGTCCGTTTCAGGGACGCGCGAATTGCCATCCATGCGGCAGCTCCTGTCTGGCACAATCTGACCCCAGTTTACCCGAGCGTGATGCGCGCGGTCAATCACGCAGATGCCGCAAGGGCTGTGACATTTTTTGCAGCCCCTACCACTTGACGGCAGTATGGGCCATAAACGCGCAGGCGCGCCGCGATTCCCGCGCGCCTTTCACGCCGCACGAATGAATTGAGAGAGAGTATGCACGACATCCGCGCCATCCGAGAGAACCCAGCCGCCTTTGATGCAGCCTTTGCCCGTCGCGGGATGGATGCGCAATCCGGCCGCATTCTGGAGATTGATCAGGCACGCCGCGCGGCAATCTCGGCTGTGGAAACCGCCAAGGCGGCGCAGAACGCAGCGTCCAAACAGGTGGGTGCCGCCAAGGCCAAGGGGGACGAGGCCGAATTTGAACGCCTGCGCGCGCTGGTTGCTGACAAGAAGGCCGAAATCGCCGCGCTGGAGGATCAGGCGCGCGTGGCCGATGCCGAATTGACGGCGCTGCTGGAAACCCTGCCAAACCTGCCCTTGGACGATGTGCCCGATGGTGCCGATGAAGCCGACAACGTGGAATTGAAAAAATGGGGCACACCGCGAGATTTCGATTTCCAGCCGCAGGAGCATTACCAGATAGCAGGTGTTGCCCCGAATATGGATTTTGCCACTGCGGCCAAATTGTCGGGGTCGCGTTTTGTTGTGCTGCGCGGGGCCGTGGCGCGGGTGCACCGCGCGCTTGCGCAGTTCATGACCGACCTGCATGTAGACCACCACGCCCTGACCGAGGTGAACAGCCCCGTTCTGGTGCGCGATGACGCGATGTATGGCACGGGTCAATTGCCGAAATTTGGTGCGGATCTGTTTTTCGGAGCCTCTCTAAATAGCCGTGCAAAGCAAGGCGAAGATGTTCTCGAAAAGTATTCTCGAGAGGAGGATATCGAGGCGATTAAATCTGGAAAGAAAAGCCTTGCCGCTGTGGTTGGAGAGGTTTTCGAGAGAGCGCCCACACATGAAGACTATTGGCTGATTCCTACATCTGAGGTTACGCTGACGAATACTGTTGCAGGCGAAATTCTGGACGGCACAGCGCTGCCGTTGCGATTCTGCGCGCATACGCTGTGTTTCCGGTCCGAGGCGGGCAGTGCGGGCAAGGACACTACGGGCATGCTGCGCCAGCACCAGTTTGAAAAGGTCGAAATGGTATCGATCACCCACCCTGCTGACTCTCTGGCCGAACATGACCGCATGACCCGCTGCGCCGAGGCTGTGCTGGAAGCGCTGGAATTGCCCTACAGGCGCATTGTGCTATGCACAGGTGATCTGGGCTTTGGCGCGCAGAAAACCCATGACATCGAAGTCTGGGTGCCGGGGCAGGCCACATATCGCGAAATTTCCAGCGTGTCGGTTTGCGGTGATTTTCAGGCGCGGCGCATGAACGCCCGTTTCCGTCCGCAGGACGGCGGCAAGCCGGAATTCGTGCACACGCTGAACGGGTCGGGCGTGGCAGTGGGGCGGTGCCTGATTGCGGTGCTGGAAAACGGCCAGACTGCGGATGGGGGCGTTGACTTGCCCGCAGCGCTGCACCCGTATCTGGGCGGTCGGACGCGCATTGCCCCAACGGGTGAACTGGTCTGATTGCACGCCTGAGGATGCGTGTTTGTGCTGTTGCGCGATGGCATCAGTCGCGGCGCTGGTTGCGCTAACGCCGCGATATGCACGCCTGAATGCCCGAATTTGGCCAGTTTTGTCCCGCCAAATCGACCGCATGTGCATTTTTGTAAAGGATTAAGTGTCATGCGTTCAACAACTTCCCCGATCCCGACCCAACCGAAGCGTCCGGGCATGGCCCCCGGCCTTAGTGCCGACATGCGTCCCGGCCATCCGCGCAACGCGGCCGCGCAAAAGCCGGTCACACGGTTTACGGATTGGGCGCTGATCTGAATTTTCTGGCCGGTTCCCGCCTATGCGGGTCCGATACCGGCGTATCCATGCGCAAAGATGCTTTGCGCAGGCGCAAGGGTTTGTTAATGACGTACAGGATGTGACCCGACGGGCACGCGGAACATAACCCTTACCATGCCAACGCCGATTTCATCGATACGCAACCTTGGCCCCGCGATGGAGGCCTCTTTTGCGCGTGTGGGTATTCACTCTGCCGAGGATCTGCGCGAGCTGGGCTGTGACGCGGCCTATGCGGCGCTGTTGCAATCGGGCGTGCGTCCGCATTTCATCGCTTATTATGTGTTGGAAATGGGGCTGCAAGGCCGCCCGTGGAACGATTGCAAGGGCGATGAAAAGCGCCGCCTGCGCGCGCGGTTCGACGCCCTGAAAGAACAACATTGCCCGAAATCCCTGCCGATTGATGCCGCGCTTGACGCGTTGGGTGTCATTCCAGCCCCCTTAAGACAGGATTGATCCCATGCCGCGTATTTTTCTGATCTTCGGTGTTGCGCTTGCCTTGGCAGCCTGCGGAAACTCCAGCCCCGATGCATCGCGGGCCATGGGCCCAAGCGCAACCCTTTATCCGGGGGAAACACCGCAAATGCGCGCATTGGTGCGCCAGTATGCGGCCAAGCACGAGATTCCCGAAGCCCTGTTGCACCGCGTCATCCAGCGCGAAAGCGATTACCGCCCGCATGCCCGCAATGGTCCGTATTGGGGGCTGATGCAAATCCTGCCGCAAACCGCCCGCCAGATGGGGTTTCGAGGAGAGCCGGAAGACCTGCTGGATGCCGAAGTGAACCTTAAATACGCAGGCCGCTATCTGAAGGGTGCATGGCTGGTGTCGAATGGTGATATTGACCGCGCGGTCATGTGGTATGCGCGCGGCTACTATTACGAAGCGCGCGACCGTTGTTTGCTGGTTGCGACCGGATTGCGCGCGCGCGAAGTCCGCCGCGATTGCCCGTCACGTCAGGCAGCCGACCGCACATAGCGACTGATTATCTGAACATCGCAACAGCCTGACAGACCGTATGAACATGCGTTCATTGCGGTCTTTGCTGTTGTGCCCTTTGCAAATTGCCGCGTTGCAGCGATTCATGCTTGACATTATCTTGCGCTTAAATCATCCGTTTGGGTAAGAAAGTTGCGCGCCCCTTTGCGCGCCTGCGCTGAACCAGACCCGACCAAAGGTGCCAAGATGACCGATACTGCAACCGGACCCGCAAAAGACAAGCCGTGGCTGTTTCGCACCTATGCAGGCCATTCCACGGCCAAAGCGTCGAACGCGCTGTATCGCATGAACCTGTCCAAGGGGCAGACGGGGCTTTCGGTGGCCTTCGATCTGCCCACGCAAACAGGCTATGACAGTGACCATGAACTGGCGCGCGGAGAGGTGGGCAAGGTTGGCGTGCCGGTCTGCCATCTGGGCGATATGCGCATGCTGTTCGACCAGATCCCGCTGGAGCAGATGAACACATCCATGACGATAAACGCGACTGCACCTTGGTTGCTGGCGCTGTATATTGCCGCAGCGCAGGAACAGGGCGCGGATATTTCCAAACTGAATGGCACGGTGCAAAATGACCTGATCAAGGAATATCTGTCGCGCGGCACCTATATCTGCCCGCCCGAACCATCCTTGCGCATGATCACCGATGTCGCGGCCTATACGCGTGAACATTTGCCCAAATGGAACCCCATGAATGTGTGTTCCTATCACTTGCAGGAAGCGGGGGCGACACCGCAGCAGGAACTGGCCTTTGCGCTGGCCACGGCCTGCGCGGTGCTGGATGATCTGAAAACCAAAGTCCCGGCCGAGCATTTCCCCACCATGGTCGGGCGCATCAGCTTCTTCGTGAATGCGGGCATCCGGTTTGTCACCGAAATGTGCAAGATGCGCGCCTTTGTCGAATTGTGGGACGAGATTTGCCGCATCCGATACGGGGTCGAGGATGCGAAATACCGCCGTTTCCGCTATGGTGTGCAGGTCAACAGCCTTGGGCTGACCGAACAGCAGCCTGAAAACAATGTCTACCGCATCCTGATCGAAGCGCTGGCCGTGACGCTGTCGAAAAATGCGCGCGCGCGTGCGCTGCAACTGCCGGCATGGAACGAAGCACTTGGCCTGCCGCGCCCGTGGGACCAGCAATGGTCGTTGCGGATGCAGCAAATTCTGGCGTTCGAGACCGACCTTCTGGAATATGACGACCTGTTCGACAACAACCCCGCTGTGGACCGCAAGGTGGCGCAACTGGTGGCTGGCGCGCGCGAGGAACTGGCGCGCATTGATGATATGGGCGGCGCGGTCAAGGCAATCGACTACATGAAATCGCGTCTGGTGGAGTCGAACGCCGAGCGCATTGCGGGCATTGAAAGCGGTGCAACTGTGGTGGTGGGCGTCAATAAATTCACCACGACAGAACCCTCGCCCCTGACGACGGGCGAAGGGGCGATCATGGTATGCGACCCTGCCGCCGAGGCCGACCAGATCGCGCGGTTGCACGCATGGCGCGCAGCAAGGGATGAGGGGGCAGTGCGCGCCGCACTGGATGATTTGCGTGCAGCAGCACGTTCCGGCGCCAATGTCATGCCCGCCTCGATCGCGGCGGCCAGGGCGGGGGCCACAACCGGCGAATGGGGCGAGACAGTGCGCGCGGCCTTTGGCCAGTACCGCGCGCCAACAGGTGTAAGCCGCGCCATGTCGAACCGCACCGAAGGTCTGGACCCCGTGCGCGACGCGGTCGACGCGGTCAGCAGCAAATTGGGGCGGCGGTTGAAATTCGTGGTGGGCAAGCCGGGTCTGGACGGGCATTCCAACGGGGCCGAACAGATTGCCGCGCGCGCGCGCGATTGCGGCATGGACATTCATTACGAAGGCATCCGCCTGACCCCCGCCGAAATTGTCGCGGCCGTGCGCGATGAGGATGCGCATGTTGTGGGCCTGTCCATCCTGTCAGGGTCGCATATGCCGCTGATGGAAGAATTGATGGACCTGATGCAGGCCGAAGGGCTGGGACATGTGCCGGTTATTGTCGGCGGGATCATTCCCGACGACGACGCGGCGCGCCTGCGTGCCATGGGAATCGCACAGGTCTATACGCCCAAGGATTTCCAGTTGAACCGTATCATGATGGATATCGTTGCACTGGTAGACCCGACGCCCATCGCGGCCGAATAGATCTATCTGCAAAAGGGTGCCGCCCTTGGGGGGATTGACCCCCCTGCGGACGGCATTGCCATGGCTGCGCTGCGGCCTGTTTCTGCTTGAACACAGCGTTGTGATATCCGATAGCGCGCTATGGTCGCGTAACTCGGGGGGAAACATGATTGCGGGCGTCGTTGCGGGGTTCTTTTCAGGGTTGGCATTGATCGCGGCCATAGGGGCGCAGAACGCATTTGTGTTGCGTCAGGGGCTGCGGCGCGAGCATGTGGGCGTTGTGGTACTGATTTGCGCCGTATCGGATGCCGTTCTGGTGGCGCTTGGTGTTGCAGGGGCACAGTTGATTGCCACGGCACTGCCAGGCTTCCAGCTGGTTATGTTATGGGGTGGCGTGGCGTTTTTGACGGTGTACGGGGCTTTGCGGTTCCGCGCGGCCCTGCGCGGCGGTGAAGCGTTGCAACCTGCAAAAACCGACCGTGTGCCTTTGGCGCGGGTTGTTATGGTCTGTCTGGCTTTGACGTGGTTAAACCCGCATGTCTATCTGGACACAGTCGCATTGCTGGGCGCGCTTTCGCTGCAATACGCGCCATGGCAATGGGCGTTCGGGGCAGGGGCCATCACGGCCTCCTTCGTGTTTTTCGCGGCATTGGGATATGGGGCGCGGCTGCTGGCGCCGGTTCTGGCCCGCCCGAAAGCATGGGTTGTTCTGGAACTGCTGATCGGTGCCATCATGTGGGGCATTGCCGCAAAACTGGTGCTGCGGGCTATTGCCTTGTGACATGAGGGTGGTTCCAAACGGTCGAATCCTCTTGCATTTGCAAAATTGGTAACAATACATTACCAATACAAGCGGGAGGAGGTGGTGTCATGGAAATGCCGGAACCGAATGAGGCGATTCTGGGCAAGCGCGCACATGTGTTGTCGCGCCTTCAATCCGCCTTGCCCGCAAATGTGCTTATCACCGACGAGGCCGAGCGGCGTGCCTATGAATGCGACGCGTTAACCGCCTATCGCTGCATTCCCATGGCCGTGGCATTGCCCGAAACCACAGCAGATGTCGCAACAATATTGCGTATCTGCCACGAGGAGGGCGTGCCGGTTGTCCCGCGCGGGTCCGGCACATCACTGGCGGGGGGCGCATTGCCAACGCAGGATTCGATTATTCTGGGCGTGGCCCGGTTGCGCGATGTGCTGGAGGTAAACACCAGTGACCGCTATATCCGCGTCCAGACCGGCATTACAAACCTTGCGGTCACCGGCGAGGTGCAATCAGAAGGGTTCTTCTATGCGCCGGACCCAAGCAGCCAGCTGGCCTGTGCGATTGCAGGCAATATCGCGATGAATTCCGGTGGCGCGCATTGCCTGAAATACGGCGTCACCACCAATAACCTGCTGGGCGTCACCATGGTGTTGATGGATGGCACCATTGTCGAGATTGGCGGCCCCTATATGGATGCGGAGGGGCTGGACCTGTTGGGCGTTATCTGCGGATCGGAAGGCCAGCTTGGGGTTGTGACCGAAGCAACCCTGCGCATTCTGCGCCAGCCCGAAGGGGCGCGGCCTGTGCTGATGGGGTTTGACAGCAACGAGGTTGCCGGCGAATGCGTGTCCGATATCATCAAGGCGGGGATTCTGCCGGTGGCCATCGAATTCATGGACCGGCCCTGCATTCGCGCCTGTGAGGATTTCGCCAAGGCAGGATACCCCGATTGCGAGGCCTTGCTGATTGTCGAGGTGGAAGGGTCGGCGGCTGAAATTGACGAGCAGCTGGCGATGATCAAACAGATCGCAATGCGCCACAACCCAGCCGAGTGGCGCGAAAGCGCATCGGCCGAGGAAAGCGCCAAGATATGGCTGGGGCGCAAATCAGCCTTCGGGGCGATGGGGCAGATCAATGACTATATGTGCCTTGATGGGACGATCCCTGTGTCCAGCCTGCCATTGGTGCTGCGCCGGAT
Source organism: Roseinatronobacter sp. (assembly GCF_051859525.1). NCBI lineage: Bacteria > Pseudomonadati > Pseudomonadota > Alphaproteobacteria > Rhodobacterales > Paracoccaceae > Roseinatronobacter > Roseinatronobacter sp. The sequence continues at coordinate 597,623 of NZ_JBHYFM010000001.1, forward strand.
CGGCGAGATGTCGCGCGATTACGGGCTGGATGTGGCCAATGTATTCCATGCCGGTGACGGCAATATGCACCCGCTGATCCTGTTCGATGCCAATAAGCCTGGTGATCTGGAACGCTGCGAGGCGTTTGGCGCGGATATCCTGAAACTATGTGTCGAGGTGGGCGGATGCCTGACGGGCGAACATGGGGTGGGTATTGAAAAGCGGGATCTGATGGGGGTGCAATATGCGGTCGCGGATATGGAGGCGCAGATGTGCATCAAGGATGTCTTTGACCCGAAATGGCTGTTGAACCCGGCCAAGGTATTTCCGCTTCCGACAAGTGCGTCGCGGCGGGCCGCATGAGGCGAAAAGGGGGCTTTGCCCCCTCTTGGGCCTGTGGCCCAATTCACCCCTTGAGTATTGTTGGCAAGATGAAAGCTGTGTTGCGCAGCCATGGAGGCGGGAGTGATGCGCCCTGAAAATGAAGAAGAGCTGTCGGGTATGGTGCGCGCAGCCGCGTCCCCCCTGCGGATCATGGGCGGGGGGACACGCGATATTGGCAAGCCCCTGACAGGGGCCGCCCTGTCCATGTCCGCAATGTCGGGGATCACGCTGTATGAACCCGGGGCGCTGACCCTGGTGGCGCGTGCAGGAACACCGCTGGCCGATGTGGAGGAGGCGCTTGCCCGTGAGGGGCAGCGGCTGGCCTTCGAGCCGCCGGACATGCGCGCGTTGCTGTCAACGCAGGGCGTGCCAAGTGTGGGCGGTATGGTGGCCGCCAATGCGTCCGGCCCGCGCAGGGTGCAGGCGGGCGCATGTCGCGACAGCCTGATCGGGGTGCGTTTCGTGGACGGGACGGGTGCTGTGATCAAAAATGGTGGCCGGGTGATGAAGAATGTCACGGGCTATGATCTGGTCAAGCTGATGGCGGGCAGTTGGGGCACATTGGGGATATTGACCGAATGTTCCTTCAAGCTGTTGCCGGTGCCTGAAACCCAGGCGACGTTGTGCAGTGCGCCCATGTCCATAGAGGATGCAGGAAAGGTCATGTCTGCTGCTATGGGCACCCCCTATGAGGTGACGGGCGCCGCGCGGACACCTGACGGGCATGTGTATCTGCGCGTCGAGGGGTTCGAGCGGCAGGTCGCCTATCGCTGCGGGCAGTTGCGGGATGTGCTGGGGGGGGCGTGGGATATACTGGATGCGCCTGCAAGTGCAGCGCAATGGCTGGGTATTCGGGATGTGCGCGCGTTTGCAGAATGCACGGGCGATGTGTGGCGCATCTCCCTCCAGCCGTCCGCAGCGCCAGCGGTGCTGGCGCGCGCGGAGTGGCCGGTGATCATGGACTGGGCGGGCGGATTGCTTTGGCTTCTGACGCCGGAAGGGGTGGATTTGCGCGCGCAGTTGGGTGAATTCGCAGGTCATGCGACACTGGTGCGGGGATCGCAGGTGACACGCACGCGCCTAAGCGTGTTCCCCCCGCAAAGCCCGCCACTGGCTGCGATTTCGCAAGGCATACGGCAGAAATTTGATCCGCGCGGGGTGCTGAACCCCGGGTTGACGGGATAGAAGGGCACGCAATGCAGACAAATTTCACGCCTCAGCAATTGCAGGACCCTGCCATTGCGCGTTCCAACGAAGTGCTGCGCGCTTGCGTGCATTGCGGGTTTTGCACGGCAACCTGTCCGACCTATGCGGTGTTGGGGGACGAACTGGACAGCCCGCGCGGGCGGATCTACCTGATCAAGGATATGTTGGAGAAGGGGCGTCCGGCGGATGAAAAGACAGTCAAGCATATCGACCGCTGCCTGTCCTGCCTTGCCTGCATGACCACCTGTCCGTCAGGTGTGCATTACATGCATCTGGTGGATCATGCGCGCGAACATATTGAACGCACTTACACGCGCCCTGTGTCGGACCGGCTGCTGCGTTGGGTGCTGGCGCGGATACTGCCCTATCCCATGCGGTTCAGGCTGGCGTTGCTGGGTGCGAAACTGGGCAGGCCATTTGCGCGGTTGATGCCTGATGCACGGCTGCGCGCCATGTTGGAGATGGCCCCCAAACATATTCCGCCCGTCAGTCGCAATGACGATCCGCAGGTGTTTTCCGCGATTGGCCGCAGAAAGATGCGCGTTGCGCTGATGACCGGCTGTGCGCAGCGCGCGTTGAACACCGATATCAACGACGCCACCATCCGTTTGCTGCGCCGCCTTGGCGCCGAGGTGGTTATCGCGCAGGGGCAGGGGTGTTGCGGCGCGCTGACCCATCACATGGGCAAAACCGCCGAGAGCCACGCGACGGCAGCAAGGAACATTCATGCATGGCATGCGGAATTGCAGGGCGACGGTCTGGATGCGATTGTCATAAATACCAGCGGTTGCGGCACAACGGTCAAGGATTACGGGCATATGTTCCGCAATGATGCATTGGCAGACAAGGCGCATGCTGTGGCGGCAATTGCGATGGATGTGTCCGAGGTGTTGATGAAACTGGACATGCCCGAAACCGCGTCGCGCGGCGTGAAAGTTGCCTATCATGCGGCATGTTCCTTGCAGCATGGCCAGAAGATCAAAACCTTCCCCAAGGAGTTGCTGGCGCGGGCTGGTTTTGATGTGGTGGAACCGCGTGACAGCCACCTGTGTTGCGGCTCTGCGGGGACGTATAATCTGATGCAGCCGGAGCTGTCAAAAGAGCTGAAGTCACGCAAGGTGGCCACGCTGGAAGCGCGTGCGCCTGATGTGATTGCAGCGGGCAATATCGGCTGCATGATGCAGATCGGGTCGGGCACATCGGTGCCGGTGGTCCATACAGTGGAATTGCTGGATTGGGCAAGCGGCGGGCCGAAACCGCGCGCTTTGGCACAGGGCTAGGTTGGGTCATTATTGGCGGGGACAACCGGCGGAGGATACGCGCGGGATTGCCATTTTCTGGCCATGATGGCATGCGATATATCCTGAAGCCCTGAACCAAAGGCCTGTGGAATGCGTATTCTGGCTTCGCTTGCAGCGACCCTTTTTGTCTGGTCCGCGCCCCTTTCGGCGCAATCCGGCGACAGCCCGCTGGAATTGCTGGACAGTGGAATGCAGATTTACGGATGGGAAGGGGTCGGCCGTGTGGATTTCGGGCGCACAGGGTTCTGCACAGGGGCGTTGATCAGTGAAACGCTTGTCCTGACTGCGGCGCATTGCCTGTTTGACCGCCAGACAGGGGCGCGATTCAGGGATCAGGATATTACATTTCGGGCCGGATACCGGAACGGACGCGCCGTTGCAGACGGGCGGGTGCTGCGCAGTGCCATTCATCCGGCCTATGACCGTGCAGGCGGGGTGTCCGCACAGAATATTGCGCATGATCTGGCACTTCTGGAACTGACGCACCCGATGCGGGGTATGGGGGTGGTGGCCTTTGGCGTGCACAGCCAGCCGCGCGCGGGCGAACGGATCGGGGTTGTGTCCTACGGGCGCGACCGCAGCGAAACACCGGCCCTGCAAGAAGCCTGTGATGTGCTGGGGCAGGAACGCGACGGGATTCTGGTCATGTCATGTTCGGTTGATTACGGGTCATCCGGCGCGCCGGTGTTCACACTGGCCGACGGGCAGGCGCGTATTGTGTCTGTCGTATCTGCCAAAGGTGATGCGACCGTTGACGGCCGCGCGGTCGAAGTGTCCTTCGGGGTCACATTGGGGGCGCGGCTGGATGTCTTGCGCGCCGCACTGGCCGAAGGCGACAGGCGTTTCATACGCGCGCCGGATGCCAACACGAACGCACCGCGCGAAATGAGTTCGGGTGGCGGGGCGCGTTTTCTGCGGCCGTGACTGGGCTGCGATAAATTCCCGACAGCGGGGTCTTGAAACCCTGTTTTCTGTTTCCCAAATCTGGGGTGCAACAGGGGCCTGATATGGACCTGTGGCATACTGAAACCGCGCCAGTCCATTGATGGAGGGCGTGTAACACATCATCGCTTCTTGAAACGGAGGATGCCTATGCGTCGATTTGATCCAACCCCGCTTTACCGTGCCAGTATCGGCTTTGACCACATGGCCGACCTGCTGGACCGCGTCATGTCCAGCGACCTGCAAAGCCCGACCTATCCACCCTATAACATAGAGAGCATCAAGGAAAATGCCTATCGCATTTCCGTTGCTGTCGCAGGGTTCAGCGCCGATGACCTGAGTGTCGAGGTCAAGGAAAATGCGCTGTTGATTACAGGGCGCAGTCACGACAACGAAGATTGCCGTCAGTTCCTGCATCGCGGGATTGCCACCCGTGCGTTTGAACGCCGCTTCCATCTGGCCGATCATGTGCGCGTAACGGGTGCCGTGCATCAGGATGGTATGCTGCATATCGATCTGGTGCGCGAATTGCCCGAAGCCCTGAAACCGCGCAAGATTGAAATTCAAGGCGGTGCCCCGCGCCAGATCATGCGCGAGCAGGCAGCCTGACTTCAAATAGTAAAGGGCGCTCGGTAAGAGCGCCCTTTTTACAAGATACTGACGTCACTCGTTACATGCGGCAATAGAACCAAAACTTGAACTTACAAACACATATTCGCCGCGATCATTAAACTGACACCGGGATTATGCAGCCCCCGCCAACTGATACTGTGCCACCCGCGCCGCGCGCCGTGCGCGTTTGGCGCTGCGCGACCATGGAAGCGGGGTATGCGCGGCAGCATCTGCCTGCGTGATGACTGTGCTTATCCAGCGTGTGGCTGCGGTCGCCTGCATGTGTGAACCCTCCGGCAAACGTGAACTCTTAACGTGTTGTTAGGGAATGCCGGTAAAATCGGGCATGACTTGGGCAACGCCGTGATGATTGAAGGGCAGGGCGGGGAATCACCTATATTTCGCAAAATCCGTTCGGCGGTGCATCGCGGTAATGTGCCAGCCGCGACGCAAGATCGCCCAGATGCAGTTCCAGTTTGTGGCCGTCAGGGTCCAGAAAATAAACCGAGTCCCCCTCTGACCGGTTGTCCTTCCACACTCGCGCGCCGCTGGTGATACGCGCGGCCAGCGTTGGAAATTCCGCGCGCGCGCAGGAAAACGCGATATGCGTGTCATCAGCGCTTGCGGCGGTGGGGCCAAGTTCCAGACACAGCCACAGGCTGCCCGCCTCCAGATAGGCCCCGCGCGCCCATTGCGCGCGCACCCTGCACCCCAGCACGTCGCGATAAAACAGCACCGAACGCGACAGGTCGGTGACCACAAGCGTTATGTGGTTTACGCCTGTTACGCCCGCAGGTGCCATGTCAGAACCCGTCACTGCCCTGTTGCCATGGTTTGATAAGGTTGCCGAAACGCGTGAAGCGCCCCTCGAAGGACAGTTCGACTGTCCCGATCGGGCCGTGGCGCTGCTTGCCGATAATACATTCGGCCTTGCCATGCACGGTTTCCATGATTTCCTGCCATTTTGCCATGGCTTCCAGATCATGGTCTGACGGCTTTTCGCGTTCGCGGTAATATTCGTCACGGTAGACGAACATCACCACATCCGCATCCTGTTCAATCGACCCGGATTCGCGCAGGTCCGACAGTTGCGGGCGCTTGTCCTCGCGGCTTTCGACCTGACGCGACAACTGCGACAGCGCGATGACGGGAATGTTCAGTTCCTTGGCAATGGCCTTCAGACCCTGTGTGATCTCCGACACCTCTTGCACGCGGCTTTCCTTGGACGTGCCGCGCAGCAGTTGCAAATAGTCCACCATCAGCACATCCAGCCCATGCGTGCGCTTCAGCCGCCGCGCGCGCGCGGCCACCTGTGCAATCGGCAGGGCGGGCGTGTCGTCGATATAAAGCGGGCAGGCTTCCAGCGATTTGGCAGCCTCGACAAAACGGCGGAATTCTTCCTCGGTCATGTCGCCACGGCGGATCTGTTCGCTGGGCACTTCCGACGCTTCCGACAAAATACGTGCGGCCAGCTGTTCGGCACTCATCTCAAGGCTGTAGAAGCCCACGACACCGCCCTCGACCGCGCCTTCGGACCCGTCCGGTTTTTGCCCGCGTTTATAGGCTTTGGCCACATTGAACGCGATATTCGTCGCCAGCGACGTCTTGCCCATCGACGGGCGACCGGCAAGGATAATCAGGTCCGACGGATGCAGGCCGCCCAGTTTCTTGTCCAGATCGATCAGGCCGGTGGAAATGCCCGCAAGCCCCCCATCGCGCTGATAGGCGGCATTGGCGACATTCACGGCCTCTGTCACGGCCTTCAGGAAACTTTGGAACCCGCGTTCGGCCACGCCTTGTTCTGCCAGTTTATACAGCCGCTGTTCGGCCTCGATGATCTGTTCTTTGGGTTCTGACGCGACATCCATCTGGCTGGCGCGTGCAGATATATCCTGCCCCAGCCGGATCAGGTCGCGCCGCACCGCCAGTTCATAGATCATCTGCGCATAATCGCGCGCCGCATAGGCCGAAATTGCCGCCGCCGCCAGTCGCGCCAGATAGGCAGGGCCGCCCAGTTCGCGCAGACCTTCATCATCTTCCATGAAGGCCTTGATCGTCACCGGACTGGCCAATGCGTTTTTCAGAATGCGCGCAGACGCGATTTCAAAAATGCGCTGATGCACAGGGTCATAGAAATGATCCTGCTTCACCAGCGACGAAATGCGGTCATACACATCATTATTGACCAGTATCGCCCCCAGAAGCTGTTGTTCCGCTTCGATATTATGGGGCATTGTGTCGGGGGGCGCTGTGTCCCCCGACCGGATCGTTGTGATCTCGTTCATGCCTGCTACCGCCGATGTCCATGCTCGTTAGCGCATATCCTAGCAGGATTCGGGCCTGCTGCGCAAATTGTATAAGCCTGTGCATGGCCTGTGGATAAGCGTGATATGGGGGGTGCGCGACGATGCACCGCAATATCTGGGCCATGCAGGGCGGATTTGCCTGCGCGCGGATGACCTGCCCGCTCTTGCCCCTTCGCGCCCCTTGGGCTAAGGCCAAGCCGACCCTGACAGGAGTGTCCGATCATGGCAAAAACCAAAGGCCCCAGACGCCCGAAAGCAGAAACCCCAAAAGGGTTCCGCGACTATTTCGGCAGTGAAGTCACCGCGCGCAAGGCGATGCTGGACAAGATTGCCGGTGTGTATCATCGCTACGGGTTTGATGCGCTGGAAACATCTGCCGTGGAAACGGTCGAGGCTTTGGGCAAGTTCCTGCCCGATGTGGACCGCCCCAATGAAGGGGTGTTCGCATGGGAAGAAGACAGCGACTGGCTGGCGCTGCGCTATGACCTGACAGCGCCGCTGGCCCGTGTCGCCGCGCAATACCGCAATGATTTGCCGACCCCCTACCGCCGCTATGCGATGGGGCCGGTCTGGCGCAATGAAAAGCCCGGTCCGGGGCGGTTCCGGCAGTTTTATCAATGCGATGC